>NZ_JBQIKP010000028.1:0-60754 GCF_056796775.1 Schaedlerella sp. | reverse complement strand
TGCTAAATATTCTACATATATTTTAGCATATTTAGTGCAAAAAGTCAAGTGCTTTTCGTATATTTAGCATAAATTAAAAAATGATTGAGACGCTACACTAGTAACATTATATTTTTGGTATTGATGCTATTCACTTGACAGCTATATTCTTATACTGCTATACTGTATAACATAAGTATAACACTATAACGATGCGGGAATATACAGAAGGAGGCGATCACAGCTCATGGAATTTGATAACGAAAAGCCGATTTATATCCAGATTGCCTCCCTTTTGAAGGAACAGATCGCCAGCGGCCGGCGAAGGGCCGGGGATAAGCTGCCGTCCGTGCGGGAGGGCTCAGTTTTATTCGAAGTTTCCGCATTGACGATGCAGCGGGTGATGCAGCAATTGGAATCCGAGGGAATCATCATTTCCAAAAAAGGAATCGGATATTTCATACGGGAGGAACATGCGGGCAGCCTGCAGGCAAGGCTGGCCAGAGAGAAAACAGGGGAATTTGTCCGGACAATGAAAAACTGCGGCCTGCCCCTGGAAGAGGTTCAACGCCTGATCGAAGCGGAATGGGAGGGGACGTCATATGAGAGATCATGATTTTCTATTTCAGGGAAGCAGTGAGTCCGGGCAGAACAGATCTGGATCTGACGGTCCTTTCGGGCAGGAACGCCTGCAGGACTGTGGGCGTCACAGGGAGCTTCTAATAGAGCTGAAAGGCGTGAGCAAGTCATTGGATGAAAAATGCATTCTGCACCGCCTGAATGTGCAGATCCCGCGAAACCGCATCATCGGACTGGCAGGCAGAAACGGCAGTGGAAAAAGCACGCTCCTGAAATTGATGGCAGGAATCTGGAAGCCGGATGAGGGGAGAATTTTCCGTTATACAAAGAGGATCTCCTATCTGATGCCCAGGGACATCTTTTACAGATGGATGCGTGTCAGGGATGCGGTACAGTTTTACCAATCCCACTATCAGAACTTTGCGTCCGAAAAAGCCTGCGGTTTGATTGAAAATATGGGTTTTGACAGGAAGACGCTGCTCAGGAAGCTGTCGGACGGACAGCGGGAACTTCTGATGCTGATCCTGGCGATCTGCGTGGAGTCTGAACTGTATCTGCTGGACGAACCGCTGACCGGGGCAGACGCGGCATTTAAAAGGGATGTCCGGCGGTTTTTGATGGAATATCTGCCCGAGGGTGCGTCAATCGTCATGGCAACCCATCTGCTTCGTGACTTTGAGCAGCTATTCGATCAGATCCTTTTTCTGGATCATGGAAAAATTGTGGAGAAAGATACGGAGGAACTCAGGGAAACCTGCGGAATGTCCGTGGAACAGTATTACCTGGAACGGTTTCGGAAATGAACAGAAATATTTGGAAAGTAAATCTGCATTTCGAAAAAATAGGAACCCCGTGTCTGTGTCAGAACAGAGCGGAGAAAGGAGGCATATGATGACCTGTGAACAAAGAGAATGGAGCATGGCAGAACAAATAAAGCGGGCATTGGGATGGGAGTCAAGGAAGCTTTTTCATAAGCTGTACATTCCAACCGGCACATACCTGGCGGTACTCCTGCTGATTGCGCTGCTCCCGGAGGCTGCCTGTGATCTCCTGCGGGCTCATGCTTTCTGGGCAATTGCGTTTGTCAACATGGGCCTTGTGGTCATACTGATTCTGGGATTGCTGCAGCCGATGGTTGTCCTCATGACCCCTTATGAAGACCGGCTGCATCCAATGGAACGCTCAGGAGACTTATCGGAAAGCGCCAGGCTTCTGGCAAGGCTGCTGCTCAGCGTGTCGCTGATGGCCGCAATGATCCTGGCCGGACAGCTGGCAAGTGCCCTGATGGAAAAGTTTGCAACCGAATCCATGCGCTGGTTCTACTTGAACGTGACACCGGGCTTTTGGAAAGTGCTGATCATCGGTGGCCTGGTGCAGCCCCTTACGTCTCTGTGGGTCTTTCTGCGCCGCTTGGGCAGGCGCCAGGAATATCAATATGTAAGATCCTATTTCCTGGGCCTGCTTTTGAGCGAGCTCATTCAGGCGGCCGCGGAACTGCAATTCCTGCATTTCGATCCGGAGAAAGTGCCGCCTGTGTGGATACTGGAAGGGGTGTGGTATCTGGTCATGCTGGGAAGCGCGGGACTGTTCTTCCGGCTCAGCCTGAATCTTTCCCGCGCCTTGTTTGATGAGAAAGCCTGAGTATTTCCAGCAAGAAAATGCTGGTACGGCTTCATAAATTTTCATGTCGTTTTCTTGCGCAGCCGCCCGTTTCCATGCGGAAATATGCCTATGTACCAGATTCAGCCCTTGCAGCAAGCTTTCATGCGGAAGCCTGTCTATGTATCAGGTTCAGCGCCTTAGTGACAGGCGGCAGCGAGATGATGACCAGCGTCACGATCCCCTCCGTGCCCAGGTAGGTGCCCTGATACAGGGAAGAATACACCC
Source organism: Schaedlerella sp. (assembly GCF_056796775.1). Lineage (NCBI taxonomy): Bacteria > Bacillati > Bacillota > Clostridia > Lachnospirales > Lachnospiraceae > Schaedlerella > Schaedlerella sp. Next base: position 58,309 of record NZ_JBQIKP010000028.1, on the reverse strand, counting down.
ACGGATTCATGCCTTCCGGCGCGTAGGCGGCAAAGAAAATCGCGCCGGACAGCGTGGAGAAGACAAACCGGCCCAGCACTCCGACCGTATATCCGATCTGAAGCCCATACTTCCGATTGCTGAAAAAGCCTGACAATCCCAGCGCACCGAACGCAAACGGATAATCAAAAAGCACCTGGGGGATCGAAAGTACATACGGATCAACGACAAATTGAAGGAGTCCGTATGCGACCCCGGTAATAATCCCATATTTTGCGCCGAACCAGTATCCGATCAGGCAGATAAACAGCATGGATAACAGTGTGACGGAGCCGCCCATCGGCATCTCCCATACTTTGATGTAGGAAGTGACCATCGCGAGAGCGATCCCCATTGCAGAAAAAACGAGTTTCCTGACGGCAGAAGACGTACTTCCGCCTGTGACAGAATGAATTTGTGACATTATGAAATTCTCCTTTCCTTACGCCGGCATTACCCGGATCAAGTTAAAAGGGTTCGTATGAAAACACATACGTCTCAGCCGTTTTATAACCGTTCCGCAGATTCCCGCGGAAAATATCCCCGGAACAGTCTCACAGCGCCCCTGTGTACCTTCATAAGCATAAATCCGCCGGACGAAAAAGTCAAGTATTATTCTGCGGAAAAAAATCGCTATCGCTACTATGGTTACTGTTCACACCCTGACCGGGCGCTCACAGTAACCAAATCCCGGCGCCCCCCGCCGTCCGTTATATTTCTCTTGCCGGAATGACAGGGGAATGATATACTTTGTGTGAATCAAAAGAAGGGCATGCCGGAAAGCGCAGGACAAATACACCCGAAGCAGTATTTTATGGGGGGATATGATGGATAGGAACAAAAATTTCCGATTAAATTTTAAAATTTCCGCCCTGCTGGGCGCAGTCATTTTCTTGATCATTATCATATATCTGCTCATTTTCACGAATCATTACCAGAAATATGAATATGAGATCATCGGGCAGGAAAATATCAACACTCTCCGCTCCATTGATTCATCATTAAGCACGATGGCCGCAAGCGCGGACAATTACTCGAAGATGATACTTGCCGACAGTGTGGTACAGCAGATGATGGAGACAGGGGACATACTGGATGACTTCAGCAAACAGCAGACGCTGATGAAACGGATCTATTCTGTCCTGCAGTTTTCAGAATTTATTGATATGATCTGGCTGACGGATCAGCAGGGGCAGAGATTGATCATCGGGGACAGCGCCAGTATCCATACTGACAGCGGAAGTGGATATGAAGGAAAATATGAATGGCTGAGAAAACCCTATGGAGAACCGGAACTGGTTGTGGAGAAGGGGGAAAATACGAACTCTCTGATGCTCATTCGTTCCTTCAACAGCCTGGAGCAGTTTGCGAGTCTCGGACTTATCGGCGTACAGATCAATCAAGATAAAATAGACCATCTGATCTCAAATAGTATCGACTACGAGAACGAGCAGATCGCGATCCTGAATTTTGATAATGAGATCATCTACCGGGGCGGGACACAAGGGGCGGTCGGGGATGTGGTCAAAGCTGCGGAGGCGATCAGCCTGTCGGACCGGGAACTCATCAAAAAGGAGCATATAAACGGAAAAGACTATTATCTGCTGGGAGTCGTAAATCCGAAAAACGGTTGGAAAATCTTTCGCTATACGCCGATTGTCAGAAATAAAGATATCAACACCCTGGTCCGATTCAATATCCTGCTGATCCTGATCATCGGCCTGCTGATCTTTTGCGGCGCGTCTGCAATTGCGCATATGCTGACAATCCCGATTCAGCAGCTTTTATGTTATATGAAGAATGTTGAAGGCGGGCAGCTGGAAAAGATTCAGGAGCAAACCCTGCTGCAGGAATTTAAGTCGCTGTTCCACGGCTATAACAGACTGGTGGATGAAATCAAACGGTTAATCCAGGAGACGATCGAACGGCAAAAACGGATCCGGATCGTAGAGATGAATGAAATCCAGGAACAGATGAAGCCGCACTTTTTATACAATGCGCTGGATTCCGTAGAAGCGCTTGCCATGCTGGGTGATACAGACAACGCCTGCAGGCTGATAGAAGCGTTGGGCGGTTTTTATAAAAAATGCGTAAGCGGCGGCCGGGAATATATTTCCATTGACAGCGAGATCCGTATGGTCCATGATTACATGGAAATTTTAAAAATCCGTTTCGGGGATTTGTTTCAGTTTGATATTGAGGTGGAGGATTCCTGCAGAAAATATGAGATTCCTAAGCTGACCATACAGCCCCTGGTAGAAAATTCATTCCAGCATGGAATCCGTCCGAACAAGACATCCGGATATATCCAGGTCTGCGTCAAAGAGGAAAGCGGGAAGCTGCATATCCTGGTCCGGGACAATGGGAAGGGAATCCCGGATGATATCGTCAGTGAACTGCAGAACCTAAAGGACTGTGGAGAAAAGAAGAGCCTTGGACTGCGGGGGACGATCCAAAGACTGAAATTGATCTATGAAAATGCTTTTTCCTTTGAGATAAGAAATCAGGGGCTTTCAGAGATACATCTCTATTTAGATACGGATGTTTTGGGAGAATAGTATGGAAAAATTAAGGGTTATTATTATTGACGATGAAATGCTGATCAGGAAGCTGATACGCATGAAAATGGATCTGGAGGGATTGAACCTGGAATTGGCCGGGGAATACCAGGACGGCGCCGATGCTGTCGAAGCTCTGGATTCGGTCAGGCCGGATATCATAATCAGCGATATCTGCATGCCGGAAGTGGACGGGCTGAGCTTCAGCGAAAAATGTATCGAATTATTTCCGGATATCAAAATCATCATCCTGACAGGATATGATGATTTCGATTACGCAAGGCGGGGGATTAAGGCAGGGATTTTTGATTACCTTATGAAACCTGTCCGGGCTGACGAACTGAATGCCACACTGAAAAAGGCAGCTGACGAGATCTTGAAGCTGAGACTGCAGAAGGCAAAACAGAAAAAGCTGCTGGAAGAAATGGAACGCAATATTCCTGCCTTAAGGGACATTTATATCAACCGGATCCTGCTGCAGGAGCGCGCGGAGGATGATATTGAAAAAGAACTGGACAAATATGGAGTGAAGGTCAATACAGGGAAGGATCGGGGCATCAAGGTTGGGATCATCGCGATTAAAGAAAGCGTCTCCCAGTTGGGGCTGACAGAGCAGATCATGGAAGAGGCAAAGTCATTTTACCAGAGTGACGACGATATCATAGTGCTGCGGGATCACTGGAACCGGATTGTTGCGGTGACGGATAGTATGGACGTACCATTTGAGGAATGCATGGATATCCTGATCTCTATTATCCAGAAAAAATTTCACTGCCATGTAAGCACCGGAATATCCGAGGGATATCCAGGCTGGAACAGCATCCACAGCGCTTATGCGGATGCGCTGGATGACATGAAAAAGAAACATGGCACCAGAGCCGGCGGCGCAGGCACGAAAGAAACGGAATTTTACGGACTGTGGGGAGAATTGACAGAATCGGTGAAAAACGGATCTGTTGAGGAATCCCTGGAAATGGTAGAGCGGATTTTTTCCGCTCCTGAGCCGTCTTTTCCGGAGCAGCAGAAGAAGGTTATGATCTGCTGCCAGAAAATGTATGCGGACCTGGAAGTAAACCAACAGAAAGTCCTGTTTGATAAAATGTTAAAATGGTGCTGTACAATGGATCAGCTGAAACGCTGTGTGGATAATATCCTTTCTGAACTCCTTATCAGAAGGAAGCTGGAATGCAGCTGCCGGAACAGCGATCTGGTCGTGCGGATCATCAAATATATGCTGGAAAACATTCGGAACGAGAAATTGAGCCTGAACCTCCTTGCGCGGGAATTTTCCATAAGCACCAGTTATCTCAGCCGTCTGCTGAAGCAGTTCACAGGACGGAGCTATGGCGAGATCCTTTCAGACATCCGGTTCATGAGGATGATCGAGCTTATGAATACAACCCGCATGAAAGACTGCGATATCGGGGGGCAGATCGGGATCAACGACGCGCATTACCTCAGTATCTGGTTTAAAAAGATTTCCGGATATTCGGTAACGGAATATCGGAAAAACATGAACATCAGTCCTCTCTAAAACAAAATAATGAAACCCGAAGGAAGAAAAGAGCAGGAAAATGAAACATTCTCTCATGGTTTGTGAATGTATTTACCTGCTCTTTTTTTGTATAATGTCATATATCAGGAGAGAAAACTCCAAAAAAGTATCACAAAATAATTCCAGAGGAGGGAAAAAGGATGAAAAAGATTTTCAAAAAAACAAGTGCCTTATTTGTGGCAGCTTCTATGACGCTGGCGCTTGCAGCCTGCGCGGGCGGGGGCTCAGGGACAGAGAAGACCGGCGGAGAGGGACAGGCAGAAGGCGGAAGCGATGCCGGGGAGGAGATTACTCTGACAATCTGGCACCAGTCTGTATCAGATACGGATCCTGTGAAAAAGATCATTGAGGATTCCGTAGAGGAGTATCACAAGCTGCATCCCAACATCACGATTGAGCAGGACGGCGTTACGGGAGAGCAGTATAAGACCAAGATCAAGACGGCATTTGCCGCAGGGGAAGCTCCCGATATCTCTTACATGTTCAGCGGAGGAAGCTTTGTAAAACCGTATATTGACGCAGGATATCTGCTTCCGATTGATGAATATCTCAGCGAAGAGACGAAAAGCAAAGTGCTTCCGGGGATGCTTGACGGATGTACATTTGACGGAAAAGTCTATACCCTGCCCACGGTCACATTTCTGGCAAACCTGTACTGCAATACGGAAATGTTCGACAAGGCGGGCGCAAAGATCCCGACCACGTGGGATGAGCTCTTAGAAGCTATAGAAAAACTGAATGACGCAGGGATGACTCCTATCATGATGGGAGAAAAAGACCGGTGGCCGGGAATGTACTGGTATGATATCGTTTCTGCAAGGACAGCGGGAAACAAAGGGCTGGAAGAAGCATTCGGCGATCCAACCAAGTTCAACTCCGAACCGTTTATCAAAGCGGCGGAGAAGATGCAGGAGCTTGTCAATGCAAAGGCATTCAACGAAAATATGATGAGTATGAGCTACGACGAGATGGTAGAAGGGTTTGCGGCCGGCCAGGGAGCGATGCTGTTCCAGGCGAACTGGGTTCATCCCTCGATCCAGGCAGATACATCGGCTACAAAGGGAAAGGTTACCTGTGTTTCCTTCCCGGTGATTGAAGGAATGGCAGGCAGCGAGACAGAATTTTCAGGAGGCAGCTCCGACGGGTACTATATCAATGTAAACTGTGAACATCCGGAAGAAGCCGTAGAATATCTTTCCTATCTGAGTGAAAAGATCGGCCGGGACGGCTACCAGCAGGGCGCGGGTCTTCCATGCTGGAATACCGAAGATGTGGATACATCAGGACTGAGCGTGCTGGATACGGAATCTGCGGCGCTGATGGAAACAGGTACTTCGTATATTACATGGTGGGATAATATTTTCCCGGCAGAAGATTCAGAGACCTACAAGGATCTGGTAGCGCAGCTGATGGCTTTAAAGATTACTCCGGAAGAATTTGCGGAAAGTATGTCTAAATTAAGTCCGTCTGAATTTTATTAAGGCATTCGGATTTCACGTGACCATACTCCCGGGACGGCCTGACCGGACATCCCGGGGGCTGCGGCAAGACATGAAAGGGGTTACTCGGTTTCAGGTAATCCCTTTTACTTTATCTAAGGGAAGGAGACGCAAAAAATGCGAAAAATTTTATCCAACAAACAGGCAATTGTGCTGTTCATGCTTCCGACAATGCTTCTGATCGCAGTCTTTGTCGTGATCCCGATCGCTATGTCCGTTTATTACAGCCTTTTGGACTGGGACGGAATTGGGGCAGGGATATTTGTCGGACTGCGGAATTATAAAGAAATGTTTCTTGATACCAGGTTCGTTAATTCGGTGAAAAATTCCCTGCTGTACGCTGCGCTTTCATTGTGCCTGCAGATTCCGTTTTCACTGTTTCTGGCGATTGTTGTAGCAAATGTGTCCAGAGGGGAAAAATTTTACCGTACAACTTTTTTTATACCGGTGATCATTTCCAGTGTTGTGATCGGACAGCTGTGGCAGAAGATCTATAACGGAGATTACGGTCTGTTAAATGCGGTTCTCGGCATGTTCGGCTTTGCCGGGCAAGACTGGCTGGGACAGGAAAGTACGGCTCTGATGGCAGCATTTATCCCGAATCTGTGGCAGTATGTCGGTTATCATATGCTGATCATGTATGCGGGTATAAAGTCCATTTCGCCGGATATCTGTGAGGCGGCAAAGATCGACGGGGCAAACCGGGTTCAGATCGCGTTTAAGATTACGATTCCGTTGTTGAAGCCGATCCTTCAGGTGTGCGTCACATTTTCATTGATCGGTGCTTTGAAGATCTTTGACCTGATCTACGTACTGACCGGAGGAGGACCCTTCTTCTCCACGGAAGTGCCGACGATCTATATGTATAAAACGGTATTTGATTCCTTTAACTATGGCTATGGAAGCGCCATTTCTATTTTTGTGATCCTGGAATGCCTGCTGCTGACAGTTGTGCTAAGGACATTTTTCAGAGAAAAGGAGGAAGCATAATGAATACAAAGGGTCCGAGAAATATAAAAACAATTATTACACATGCATTTCTGCTGATCTTTGCGTTTATCCAGGTATATCCGATTTTCTGGCTGTTTGAATTTTCACTGAAAGACAATAGCGAGATCTTCGGCGGAAATATTGCCGGACTGCCTGAGCACTGGAGGTTTAGTAATTACGCGACAGCATTTTTCAACGCAAATATCATGCAGTATTTTTTAAACAGCGTACTGGTCACAGGTGTTACCATTCTCGTGACGCTGGTGGCGGCGGCAACTGCGGCTTATGCAATTTCCCGTATGATCTGGCGGGGGAGAGAGACGATGCTCAAGGTGATCCTTCTGGGGATGATGGTGCCGATCCATGCAGCCCTGCTTCCGTTGTTTATCATTTTAAGCAAGACGCATCTGCTGAATTCCTACTGGTCGCTGATCATACCTTATGTGGCATTCGGACTGCCCATGGCAATCTACCTGTTTACAAGCTTTATGGCATCCATACCCAAGGAAATGGAAGAGGCTGCGGCGATTGACGGCTGCGGGATCTATCAGATGTTTTTCCGCATTATATTCCCGCTGATCCGGCCCGCAATCGCGACCGTGAGTATCTTTACCTTTATTTCTTCCTGGAATGAGCTGATGTTTGCGGTCACATTTATCAATAAATCGGAATATAAAACACTAACGGTCGGCATTATGTCGATGGTCGGAGCATATACCACCAAGTGGGGCGAGATCGGCGCCGGCCTGATGATCGCCACGATTCCTACGGTGATCGTATATCTGCTGCTCAGCGAGCAGGTACAGAACAGTCTGGTTGCAGGAGCGGTAAAGGGGTGATAAAATGGAAAAGAGTGCAAAACTGGCGGTTTATGCCGACCATACGAGAAATACGATCAGTAAAAACATTTTCGGACATTTTATGGAGCATTCTGTAGATGTGATCTACGGAAGCGTGTTCGATCCGGAAAGCCCGCTGGCGGATGAGGACGGTTTTCGGCGGGATGTGCTGGAAGCATTGAGGGACGCGAAGGTTCCGATGCTGAGATATCCGGGAGGAAATTTTGTATCCAACTATCACTGGGAAGACGGGATCGGCCCCAGGGAGAAACGGCCAAAATGTTTTGATTACGCATGGCTTGCAGAAGACGATAACCGGATGGGCACGGTCGAATTTATCAAGCTCTGCAGAAAAACCGGAGCGGAGCCGTACCTCTGTGTCAATATGGGCAGCGGGACGGCCGAGGAGGCCATGCATTGGGTGGAATTTTGCAATGGTACGGGGAATACCCGCTATGCCGCCCTGCGGAAAAGCCTGGGGTATGAGGAGCCTTTTCATGTAAAATACTGGGGACTCGGAAATGAACTGTACGGAGACTGGCAGTTCGGCGCAATGAATGCCTCGGATTACGCAAAAAAGGCGCTGGATTTTGCCAAGGCCATGAAGTGGATGGATCCGGAGATCGAGCTTGTAGCCTGTGGCTATGACCTGGGAAGCGACTGGAATTATGAGGTCGCGCGGGTTCTGAAGCCGCTGATCGGCCATCTGGCGATTCACCATTATTCCATCGGCTACGGGATTTTTACAGATGAGGATTACAGGCAGTGCATGTATATCCCGGATTATATCACGAAGCTCACCAATGCGGCCAGGGCCTCCGTGGTGGCAGGCACCAACGACGCGCTGTCTGAGATCAAGATTGCCTGGGATGAATGGAATACCCATGCATGGGATCTGGAAAAAAAGGATGACGACCGGAATTATACATTGAGGAACGCCGTCCTGACAGCCGGAATCCTTCATTCCTTTATCCGAAGCAGCGATATTGTGGAGATTGCAGGATATTCGCCCTTCGTGAATGTATGCGGAGCGATTTCTGTCAAAAAGGACCGGGTGCTCAAACGCCCCCAATACTATGTATTTGAACTGCTCTCAAAGGTGTTCGGCGAATGTACGGAATATGTGGAGACACGGCTGGAGTGTGACACCTGTTCCATGCCGGAGGTCATTGACTATTCAAACCGTCCGGCGGAGGCAAAATTTGCTCTCAACGCAAAAACCACTGTCCGTTATGTGGAGACAGGTTATCTGGACTGTGCGGCGTCGATGAACCGGGAGAGGTCCCGGCTGGCGTTATCTCTGATCAACAAAAGCGAGGACAGGGACTACACGGTGGATGTCTCCGTATTCGGGAGCAGCGCTGTATGGAAGGATGCGGTCGGTTATGAATTGTACCATCCGGATTTTGACGCGGCCAATACCGCCCAGGATCCGGAACAGGTGGTGATCCGGGAGGCGCATCCGGTTTCGGAGGAAGGGAAGATTTATCTGAAAAGGCATTCCCTGACGGTTGTGGTGATGAATTTGTTGCAGGGAGAGGAATCATGGACAGAAAAGAAGCAAGACTAAAGGCACAGGAGTTGGTCGCGCGGATGACGATCGAAGAGAAAGCTTCCCAGTTAAAATTTGATGCGGAAGCCATCCCGCGGTTAGACATTCCTGCCTATAACTGGTGGAACGAGGCGCTGCACGGAGTCGCAAGAGCAGGAACGGCGACGGTATTTCCCCAGGCGATTGCGCTGGGAGCCGCGTTCGACACGGAGCTTATGGAAGAGATCGGAAGCTGCATTGCGGCTGAGGGACGCGCGAAATATAACGAAAGCAAAAAACACGGCGACCGGGATATTTATAAGGGACTTACCTTCTGGGCTCCAAATGTCAATATTTTCCGGGATCCAAGATGGGGACGCGGGCATGAGACCTACGGAGAAGATCCATATCTTACATCAAGGCTGGCCGTTCCCTTTATCCGGGGGCTGCAGGGAAATGGGGAATATCTGAAGACGGCGGCCTGCGCCAAGCACTTTGCCGTACATTCAGGACCGGAGGCAAAGCGGCACTTTTTTAATGCCGAAGCTTCGAAAAAGGATCTCGAAGAGACTTATCTTCCTGCCTTTGAAGCCTGCGTGAAAGAGGCAGAGGTGGAAGCGGTCATGGGTGCGTACAACCGGACAAACGGGGAGCCCTGCTGCGCGAGCAAAACTCTGATGCAGGATTACCTGCGGGGAAAATGGGGATTCGAGGGGCATTATGTATCGGACTGCTGGGCGGTTCGGGATTTTCACGAAAATCATCAGGTGACGACCCGCCCCGAGGAATCTGTAAAAATGGCTCTGGAAGCCGGGTGCGATTTGAACTGCGGCTGTACCTATCAGAAAATCCTGAATGCGTACCAGGAGGGCATCATTGATGAAGCGGATATTACTGAATCCTGCGTAAGGCTTTTTACGACAAGATTTCTGCTTGGAATGTTTACGGAGACGGAATACGACAAAATTTCTTATCTGGAAGTGGAGAGTCCGGAGCATCTTGCATTGGCACACAGGGCCGCAAGAGAAAGCATGGTCTTATTAAAAAATGACGGGATCCTCCCGTTAGATCCAGCCAGGCTGAAAACCATCGGCGTGATCGGCCCCAATGCGGACAGCCGGAGCGCCCTGATCGGCAACTACCATGGAACATCCTCACAGTATATCACGGTATTGGATGGGATCCGAAATATTGCAGGCGCATCCTGCAGGATCCTGTACTCCGAAGGATGTCATCTCTGGAAAGAGAATGTGGAGCATCTGTCATCTCCGGAACAGATGGACCGGCTGTCGGAAGCCGCTGCGGTTGCGGAGCATTCGGACGTGGTGATCCTTGTGCTGGGACTGGATGAAACCCTGGAGGGAGAGGAAGGAGATACCGGCAATTCCGATGCTTCCGGCGACAAGCAGGATCTTTTGTTCCCACTGTCCCAGAGAAAGCTGACGGAAACCGTTCTGCAGTCGGGGAAGCCGATAGTTATCGTGAATATGACAGGAAGCGCTATGGATCTCCGGGCGGCGGACGCACAGGCAAATGCCATCCTGCAGGCATGGTATCCGGGGGCGCGGGGCGGACAGGACGCGGCGGAACTACTGTTTGGAATGGCATCGCCTTCCGGAAAGCTGCCGGTGACGTTTTACTGCGGTACGGAGGATCTCCCGGACTTTGAAGATTACTCCATGAAAAACCGGACCTACCGCTACTATGCCGGGGAAGCGCTGTACCCCTTTGGATATGGGCTGACATATGGGGAATGCCGGGTTGAGAGTGCGGACTGTGAAAAGACTGCATCGCCGGATGGGCGGCTTGAGGCAGTGAAGATCACCGCGCGGATTCGAAACGGCGGGAAAATGGAGACGGAGGATGTCCTGCAGGTCTATGTAAAAGATCTGGACTATCCGGGAGCAGTACTCCATCCAACACTGGCCGCGTTTGCAAGAGTACGGCTTAAGCCAGGGGAAGAAAAGCAGATCGGTCTGACGGTTGACAGGATGCGGTTTACAAGCGTGGACGAGGATGGAAACAGAGCAATCTATGGGAAACATTTTGAACTGTATGCAGGATTTTCACAGCCGGATCCCCGAAGCGAGGAGCTGACCGGGCAGAACTGTGAGAGGATGACAGTGGTTCTTTAAGAGATTGCCCGTTCCCTTGATACAATGCCCATCACAAAAATTTCCTGGCCGGCTTATATAGTCTTTCTATAAGCCGGCTGTCTTTATGTCATTTTGCGATTATCCGGAAGCTGAAATACAGCTATATTCATATTCTAAAATCCATTAGGAGCAATTGTTTGTAACTATTCACAGCTGCTTCACCCGCATGCGCAAAAGCAGTTCTGCTTTTAAATCCTTTTATATTAAATTTTTTAATGAATTTCTTTGGCCGCTGTAACATTTCGCGGACATTTGGGGTTTACAATGTTCTTATCAACAAGTAAAAAGTCTTGGAAGGAGCATTTGATTATGAATGTATTACAAACAATCGACCTGAAAAAGTATTATGGCAGCGAGCCGAACGTCACCCGTGCCCTGGACGGCGATACGGCGGATGAGAGATTCATAGATGAGATTGTGGAAATGCTGGCTTTGGAAGATAGGCTTATGAATATGCCGAACAACCTTTCCGGCGGACAGATGCGTGTGGCGATCGCCCGCTGCCTCGTAGAGGAAGGCAAGCGCGAAAAGGAGGCGGAAGATCATGATATGGCCTTTTGAGAATGATACGGATGCCATTGTGAAAAAACTGGCGAAGAAAAGCCTTGCAAGTGAGAAGCGCCGGAACCTGATGGTAGTGGCTGCTGTCGCATTGGCGTCGTTTTTGATCTGCTTTGCGGCGGTGATACCTGTTTCTATCGCACAGATTCAGCGGAATCAGGTGGCTGACACTTATGAGGCGGTTTTCACCGGTGTTGACGCATCCGATACCGCGGCACTGAAAAAGCGGCCGGAGTTTGCGCGCGTGGGAGAATATTATCTGCTGGGAGAGGAGCATTCCAGGCAGGGGTACAACGTCTCCTATGTGTACTGCGACAGCGAAATGATGTATATCGCCCGCAGCCAGATGGAGCTGATAAAGGGAAGGCTCCCGGAGCTGGCAAATGAAGTCGCTGTCAGCGAATACTTTCTCTCCGCTTACGACACTGGTGCCGAAATCGGTGAGACAGTCCGATTGGATACCGAAAGCTTTCATGGAGATTATACCGTGACAGGAATCCTGGAGAGCGAAGGGGAACAGGAAGCGAATACCTGTGTCGCTGTCGTTTCCAAAACGGCATTGGCGCAGCACCCCGGATTTGATCCTTCCGGGTATCGCGCCTATGTACACTTTCAAAATGACAGGCAGTTGGGCGAGGAAACCATGACCGCCCATTGCCGGGAGATTGCCGCACAGTATGGCCTCCCCCATGTGGCAATGAACAGCAATTATTTTGCCTATCATTCCAGGCCCATCGATTTTGTGCCCACCTTTGGCATTGCTGCCCTGGCGCTTTTTGGCGGATATGTGGTCATCCAGAGCATTTTCCGTATCTCAGTTCATGACAAAATACAAAGCTACGGACAGCTTCGCACCATCGGCGCAACAGCAAAACAGATCCGGCGTATCGTGAAAAGGGAGAGCCGGCGGCTCTGCTGCATTGGAATCCTTCCTGGCGTTTTGCTGGGTGCTGGCGGCGGTCTGCTCCTGTTTCCAAAGGGGTTCCATGTCGGCTGGTATGGGCTGGCTGCGCTTCTGACTGCGGTGGCCTGCTGGTTTATGGTATCTATTTCCGTTCTCAGGCCGGTCAAAATTGCTGCCAATATCTCACCGCTTCAGGCGGTGCGCCTTTCCGTCGGACAGGAAACAGTACATGGCAGGGAGAAACATCGAAAATTAAGCCCTTTATCCATGGGATTCGCAAATTTTCAGCGTGACCGAAAAAGGTCGGTGAGTATTGTGGCCTCCTTAAGTCTTGGGGGGATCCTTCTTCTGGTGGTGTCCTCTATCGTTCTGACCAGGTCACCGGGGCAGATCGCAAGGCTGCTTTTCCCGGACGGAGATTATAAGATCTATCTGTCATCTGAACAGCCGGAGGAGGAGGTCATGGCCGCCGGCAATCCGCTGAATGAAGAACTGCGGAAGCAAATCCTTTCTGTAGACGGGGTGAGGTCAGTACTGGCTACCCGCCGGTCCCTGCACGGCAAATTTAGAACTTCCGCGGATGACGGGGCTGGGATGTGCGATATGCTGACGGACGAGAACCGGCTGGATGTGGAAGCCGCACTGGTATCCGGCATCATGCCGGAGGACTCCCGAAGCGTCCTTCTGGGTACAAACTACCAGAAAGCTCTTGGAGATATAGAGGCGGGAGAGGACATCTGGCTGTCCCTGGGCCGGGAAACCGTGACAGTTACCATATCCGGCCTGTTTGACGCAGAGAAGATGGCAAACGGACATGGCGCGCTGACCATGGATTCGGCAGCTCTGTTCGCGCCGGAAGAACTGTTCCTTGATCTCCATCCCGAGATCGATAGCTTTGACTATTCCTGGAGCATAGTCAGCGCCCCGGAAAAATCAGAGTCTGTGGAAAGCGGACTGAAAGAGATCGTATCCGGACACAGCAATCTTGGGCTGGATACCTTGGCTGCTCATATCGAGTATGAGAAAATGCAGAGCAGCATTATTTTCGGCAGTATGCAGGCCGTTTCCTGTCTCATCTTTCTGTTTGGCGTGGTCAACCTGATCAATACGACACTTTCCAACCAGATGTCAAGAAAGCGGGAGAGCAGTATCCTGCGTTCCATCGGTCTGACGGGGAAGCAGCTATGCCAGATGAATATTGCTGAGGGGATGTGCTATGCATTTTTCGCGGCGCTGGCGACCGTAATTGTAGGAGTGCCGGTTTCCGTGGTAATATGTATGGAAGTGAGTAAAAAATCCTTTGCCGGAAAAATTGTTCCATATCGGTTTCCATTTCTGGAAATGGGGTTGTTTATCCTGGTGTTGTTTGGCATGGAACTGATTCTGTCTGTCTGGACGGTCCGCAGGCAGAAAAAGCAATCTCTGGCAGAGCAGATTTCTTTCAATATATGACATCATAATGCGTTTTACGGTTCACACAGTAACCATTTTACGTTACATGTCACACCCTGACCAATCACTACGCTGATTGGTCAGGAGGATGCACATAAAAGCTGGGATTCAGGCCGTCCATTGCCGCAGGCAATTTAAAATGACGGCCTGAGTTACAGGGCACGCCTGGTCAAGGTGTGACCTGTAATCAATTATTGTTACATGTCACACCCTGACCAATCACTACGCTGATTGGTCAGGAGGATGCACATAAAAGCTGGGATTCAGGCCGTCCATTGCCGCAGGCAATTTAAAATGACGGCCTGAGTTACAGGGCACGCCTGGTCAAGGTGTGACCTGTAACCATTTTACAGCAACAGATAAACATTTCACAGCTATTCCATTGTTTTGGTGTTTCGTATAGGCTATAATAAAATGTCTGTCTTGATGACTTAGGAGGTGGCACATTGATCCATATTGCAATCTGCGACGATGAAAAACAGATGTCCGATCACATAAAGACTTTTGTTTCCGACTTTTTTCGTAAAAAGAACAGAGAGATCCGTCTCCGGACGTTTTTAAGCGGCGAAGAGCTGCTGAACTACGATGGGCAGATCGACATCCTGTTTCTGGATATCCAGATGAATGGCATGGATGGTATGGAGACGGCAAGGAAACTGAGGGCGGATAAGTTCCGGGGATTTTTGATCTTCATCACGGTACTGAAAGAGATGGTATTCAAGTCTTTTGAGGTGCAGGCTTACGATTATCTGGTCAAGCCGGTGGAAGAAAAGCAGTTTGAGAGAACCATGGAGCGCCTGTTAGCCTCTATGCAGAGCGTCGGTGAAGACAGCCTGCTCGTGCAGAAGGGATATGAAGGGCGCATTATTCGAAAGGATGAGATTGTCTTTTGTGAGATCATAGACCGGAAAATATATCTGAACCTGGTATCAGACGAAGTTCTTGATTATTATGAGCGGATTGAAAATCTGGAAACGAAACTGGGCGGCCATTTTTTCCGATGCCACAGGAGCTATCTCATCAATCTGAAGCACTTAAAAGGTTATAAAAACGGGACTGCCTACATGGATAACGGCAAAGAGGTTCCCGTATCACGGCTGCGGAGTAAAGAGTTCTCCAGTGTTGTGCTGCGGTATATGAAGAACATCTGAGATTCGAAAGGGTCCTGATTCGGATTGCCGGCCTGCCTGAAAGGGTGCCGGGCAGATAGGGAGATTTCCATATGGGAGGTAAAATGGCTGAGTATTTAGACTTTTTTAATAGATATATTATGGGTGTTACCGAGATATCTATCCAGCTTTATTTTCTGGCAAAAATCCTGAAAAAGAAAATATGGATTCCTTTGTATTTCCTGTTTGCGGTATGTGCGGTGGTTGTCAACGATTTTTTTTCGGTCGGCACGATAACGGGCTTCGTGGTGTATGTATTTCTTCTTACGGGATACGGGATGCTGGTCTGTCACGCGGATTTTAAGTTTTCTATTTTGTATGCGGCCTTGATGACGGAAATCATGCTGCTCTGCTTTGGGATTGTGAACTCCCTGACGGGGCTTTTATACTCATGGAGGCCGGATTTTTTCTGTGGTAATGCCGGCATCGCGGTCATGCTGGGCAGCGAGGCGGCGTCACTTCTGCTGGCCGGGTTTTGTTATTATATGGTATATCGCTATTTTTTCTATTATACCGCAGCGGAAATGCAGCAGATGTTTCTGGTTTTCATCCCGATCCTGATGATCTTTATTATGAGTGAGTACATTAATACGATCGCATTTGAGTACGGGTATAAGGTGAAAGGGGAGGAAGAACCTTACCTGTATCTGTTCAACCACTGGCAGCTGCTCGTCATGCAGTTTTTTGGGCTTTTAAGTGTGTTCTGCATCCTGTTCTCTTATAAGAAATTGCAGCAGAACTTCCGCCTTAGCAGAGAATTATCATTGCTGGAGCAGGAAGAACATTCCCTGAATCAGTATGTAGAGGAGGCGAAGACCCGTTACGATGAAACAAAGTCATTCCGCCATGACATCAGGAATCACATCGCAGTGGTAAAAAAGCTCCTGCAGAGCGGGAAAGTCGAGGAAGCTGTAAGCTATATGGAAGATATGGACGATATGGCGGAAAAAATGTCATTCCCCTGCAGTACCAATAACCCGGTAGTGGATATCCTGGCAGGAAATAAACTGGGGATTGCAAAAAGCATGGGGATAGGCGTGGATTGTTCCCTCCTTCTGCCATACCCCTGCAGCCTGCGGGACATTGATATCTGCATTGTCCTGTCAAACGCGCTGGATAATGCGATTCATGCATGTAAAAATCTGGATGATGGCACAGATGGGCATATCTATGTGTCCGGACGTATCCAGGGAGATTTACTTATGATAGAAGTGGAGAACAGCTTCCATGGAAAAGATACGTTCAAAAAAGGGACTGGCTTGTCGAATGTAAAAAAGGTAGCCGAAAAATATGGCGGCGCCATGAGTATAGAGACACGGGGGGATGTATTTATCCTACAGGTACTGCTGATCATTCCACAGCATCCAGAAAGCATCTCACAGCAAATGGATTAATCTGCCGCTTCTTACTGCCGAAAAACGAAAAAGGGGACTGTTTGCAAATGTAAAACAGCTGGGACAGATCCTTACCCGGCAATATCAAATTGGAGAGAAAAATAAAAATGAATAATAACACAGATTGTTTTGGAACAGACATTGAGGCGGTCATAACAAGTTTTAATCAAGGTATGATGATTCTTGAAGCCGTTGAATCTTTATGCGCCCAAACAGTATTGCCACAGAAAATTATCATTGTAGATGATGGTTCCACAGATGAATGTTCCTTATGCGTATTAAAAGATATGGAAAAAAAGTCTGATTTACCAATTCCGGTGATGATACATTACCAGGAAAATGGGGGAGTATCTGCCGCGAGAAATGCTGGTATTAAGAAAACAGAGGCTCCAATGGTATTAGTATTGGATGGAGACGACAAACTGAAACCGGAATATACAGAGTATGTTAGCCGTCTGCTTGGCAGCAATCCATCCATGGTCGCGGCTTCCTCCTGGATGCATACATTTGGAGTATTGGATTCCATTGTCTGTCCTGCCGGAGGGAATATAAGTTCATTTTTATCCCGAAATTGTTGTCCGGCGACACATATTCTCCGCCGGGACATTTATGAACAATGCGGGGGATATGATGAATCTATGCGTTCTGGCTTTGAAGATTGGGATTTCTTTTTAAGTATGTTGGAAACTTCTCCAAAATCTGTGATTGGGATTGTGGATAAACCGCTGATTTGGTATCGTACAGCTCCTGCTTCATCAAATCTAAGAAGTATGGATAAACGGCTGGAACTGATGCGTTTTATGATAGAAAAGCATGTCAGCAGCTATCATGATCATATCGTAGACGCGCTGTTAGGAGTGGAAGCTATATCAAATTTCAGGTTATACAATTGGGAAAATGAAGTGATTCATGCAATAACAAACTATCAGGAATTTAGCCGGGCATCAAAAGATTTTTTAAAAAGTCCGACATATGGTGACGGCGGAATGGCTTCCGCCGTTCGAATTGTTTCAAGAGGAGAAGAAAAATGAATAAGAAAAAATGGAGACACATCGTGTCGGTTTATTCGATGATCTACACGGCAATCACATTGTTGAGCAGTGTTTTGTATCTCTGCAATGGTATTTATGAAGATCCAAGCGGTAACTGGCACGAATTAGACAGGGCTATGATCCTTTTGATTGGGATAGCGGCATTTGAGCTGTGTACGAATCTGCCTGTGAAGCCTTTGATTCTCAGATACGTGACGGCGTATATTCCGTCCCTGCTGCTGGCGTTCGCATATGTCTGGTCTACCGGACTGCGGGAACCACTGGCAAAAACAGCATACAGGGATATTTGGATAAACTTTACAAGCCTTTTTGTGCTGCTGTCTATCATCAATACTGCCGTTTGTGCTTATAAGAAAAAGAAAGGGGATAAAAAAGGATAATGAGTAAATATAACGCTTTATGGGAATATGTTCAGAAAACCGGAAAGGAATCTTTTCGGCTGACATTTGAGGAAATTCAGGATATCGCAGGGATACCCATCGACCATTCTTTCCTGAAATACAAAAAGGAATTGACGGATTACGGTTATCAGGTCGGGAAAATATCCATGAAAGAGCAGACTGTTATTTTCAATAGGATGCCCTGCAAAATCCGCTGTCAGCTTTTATAAATAATGTGTGGATGCGATTATGATTGATGAAAAATCATCGGGAGTATATAAACGAATGATTGATATTGATGAATAAAAGGGAGTTTCGGATGATGAAAAAGATGTTAATTTCGATTGGCCTTTTGGCGGTACTGCTTACAGGGTGTGGGAAAACGAATATTGTCAAAACGTATGAGAAGTCAGAGAATGCCGGAATTTCAGCCACATATTATGAAATAGATAACGGAACATGGAAATGTGATGGTGTAACATATCAATTTAGATTGGAGTTAAGGGGCAGAATGCCCAACGCTGAATCAGATAGCTATTATGCCGTTCTTACGGACAATAAGAATTTAACTTTCGAGGATGTCTCAAAAAGCCTGTATGGCAGTTTACTTGAGGATAGTAAGATTATGGAAGGCTCTATTATTGTAGAAATGAGATAAAAATCCAGTTATCGAGGTAACTATATATGGAGAGAAATACAAAATACAAACCAGATCATTTGTGCATTGCAATATTCACGCTTTGTTTATCCGTGAGGTTTGTAGAATACTTTCTGATTGAAACAGACAAAACGGCTATTGGAGAAAATGTGCTTCATAAAGTAGTTGGAATTATCATATTGGCTTTGGTACTAAAAAGGGTAAATCTTTCGTGGAGTGATATTGGATTTCAAAGAAACGGTTTTGCAAGCGGTATTTTGAAAGGATTGTTATTGGGAAGCGTTTGCTTTATTATTTCATATGGTTTGGAATTAGCAATTTTTATTCTACAAGGCAATCCTGCACATTTAGAAATGTATATCAGCAGTTTTTCGTTAACCGGCTCTCAAATAAAAAATACGGATTTCGTTTTCTTTCTGTTATGTGTGCTATTTAATATGATCAATGTATGGATGGAGGAAGGTGTTTTTCGCGGATTATTCATCAGAACACTTTCCGAAACAAAGCCATTTATGCAGGCGAATTTTATTGCCGCATTTTTATTTGGTATTTGGCATATGGTAATGCCAATCAGAAGTTATATCAACGGCGAAATGTCATTTGCGGCAATGCTTCTTATGGGTATTGGTTATATGATCCTTGCCGGGATTATGGGAATCAAATGGGGCCTTCTTTACCGGATAACAGGAAATCTATGGGCAGGGCTTGGCGACCATTTATTCAATAATACTGTTGCTGCAAACATGCTGCATGTCGTTTCACTAAATGGCGCAGACGAATTACAAATTGTCCGGATTTTGGCGGCACAAATGATATCCTTTGCAGTTGTGTTGGCAATTCATACTGATCGAACGACTAATGTTCGATCAGGTATTACTGCAAGAACAGAAGCGGAAATAGATAACGGAAAAGAAGTTGAAGGACAAAGGAGGAAAGGTTCATTGAACGATTTAAAAGAATTAGTGAAACTGATGAAAGAGCATCCTATCATTATTGTTGTAACATTGGTGGCGATGGTCGTTGGCGCAATTTTAGGAGCAGCAGCGTTTTATCAGGGGTGGTTAGGATGAGTTTTTATTTGATGCAGATTGAATGACAGGAGGCAATAGAGTATGGAACTTGTAAAATTGACATACGAAAATATGGATAAAGAACACATCTGCTGTGCTATATCCAATAACAAAGATATTCAGGTCATGTCCAAAAAGAACTGGCTGAAGGAGCGGCTGGACGAAGGGCTTGTATTCTTAAAAGGCAATGTCCGGGGGAAATGCTTCATTGAGTATATCCCTGCGGAATATGCATGGGCGCCCATCTGGGCAGAGGGCTACATGTACATCGACTGCCTGTGGGTATCCGGGCAGTTCAAGGGGCATGGATACTCGAACTTCCTGCTGGATGCGTGTATCGGAGACAGTAAAGCGAAAGGAAAAAAGGGGCTTGTGACCCTGTCCTCCAAAAAGAAAATGGGATTCCTCTCTGATCCAAAGTATATGAGCTATAAGGGATTTCAGACAGCGGATACGGCGGAGCCTTATTTTGAGCTGATGTATTTGCCCTTTGAGGAGGACGCTTCCCTTCCACGTTTCCGGGACAGCGTATGCGGGCATGGAGATATGCCGGAAGGATTTGTGCTGTATTATACAAACCAATGCCCCTTTACGGCTAAGTATGTACCGATACTGGAGGAGATGGCAAAAGTCAGGAACGCTGCGTTTCAATCCGTACATATTCAGACCAGAGAGGATGCGCAGAATGCCCCCTCGCCCTTTACAACGTTCTCTCTTTTTTATGACGGGCAGTTTGTGACCCATGAAATCCTGTCGGAGAAGAAATTTGATAAAATTTTAGTGAGTAAGGGACTGTGAACCGGAATTACACAAGTCAATAAATTTAGGGAGTGTTGCTATGAAAAAGAAACTGTTCATAATTATAACGGGGGTCGTATTGGTTGGTTTCGTATGTATTTGGCTTTTGGTAAAGAACAAGTCTGCGGAGCAAATGACTGTTGACCGCTTAAACGAAGCAGTCTCTCATTATACGGATATGAACATAAAAGATGATAAAACATATTCTCTAAAAGTTTCTGACACGGAAATGCTTGTGACGACATATGTGCCTGAATATACGTTTTTTGGAGTTTCTACCGATGCGTATACGGTCCGTCCATGCAAAATAGATGAGACTTTAACGACAGAAAAAGAACAGGATCTGCCAATCTGCAATTTTGATTATGTATTGATTTACGATGAAAAAGCAGACAAGTTTTATAATATAAAATTCGAGGAAAAAGGAAAACCAGTCATTCCAAAGTTTACAGACGCAAAAGAACTGGCTTATGAACTTGAATTACCAAATGTGGGGACAGTAGAAAATCTCTCTCTCAAAAAGAATTCTGATAATCCAATCGTAATAAGCAGCAAAGAGGATGTGGAAGACATATTGGGCATTTTACAAGGTACGAAACCGACTACAAAGAGCGGTGAAATAGGTACGCCTGTCCGTGTTGAAAATATTATTAATGCAGACTTTATCAGTAAAGAGAATGTGATATGCAGATTATTTTTATATGAAGATGAAGGAAAATATTTTATTGAACAGACGGACAATGGAGTGTATACGATTTCTAAAGAGGACTATGATTTTATAGAAAATTATATGGAAGGCAATTGATCATTGAGCAGCAGTGTGGCTGAAATTCTGTCACGGAGATACGGTTTAAACTACTTTAAAATAGATGATTTTTTGGATAGATCTATGCAGGCAGTCCGTTTCCTGCCGGGCAGAAACGGCGCTTCTGCATTCCATATGATAGGAGGAAAATATAGTTGGAAGTATTGAGAGCAGAGAACATTTCAAAAATATATTGCCAAAATGCGGTGTCATTGCAGGCACTATGCAGTGTATCGGTGACAATCCAAAAAGGTGAATTTGTCGCTGTACTGGGGAGAAGCGGTTCGGGAAAATCAACGCTTTTGAATATCCTTGCCGGTTTGGACAGACCTTCAGAGGGAAAGGTTTACATTGACGGTACGGATATTTTTAGTCTGAGCGAAGAAAAAAGGACGCTTCTTCGGCGGGAAAAAATAGGCTTTGTATTCCAGGCATATGAATTACTGCACTCACTGACTGTCACTGAAAATATCCGGCTGCCGGAACTGAAAGCAGATACGGATTATGTGGGGGAGCTTCTTGATACGCTTAAAATCAGGCAATATGAAAAATGTTATCCGGATCAATTATCGGGCGGCGAACAGCAGAGGGCGTCCATTGCAAGGGCGCTCATCAACCATCCGCCTATTCTTTTCGCCGACGAACCTACCGGAAATCTTGACTCCAAAACGGAGAGGATTGTCATAGACCTGTTGAAAAATCTGGCGGCAAAGTATGAAACCAGTATCCTGATAGTTACGCATAATGAAGATCTTGTAAAAGATGCAGACCGTGTGATTCGCTTAGAGGATGGTGAAATTGTCAATGGATAGAAAGAAAATCTTTTCAGTAGTGAGAGGGTGTCTTTTAAAAGAGAAAAGAAATACCGTCCTGACTGGCCTGTTCCTCTGTTTTATCACGGTATTTCTTCTGATTGGGAACCAGCTTTTTGCAAACGTCCGGGCGGCAGACAGATTGAATGCGGAAGCCCAGGAGGGAAGGCAGCATGTGACATATTCTGATATTTCAGAGGCAGAGTTTCAGAAGATCAAAGCCTGCGATTTCGTTGCGGAGGCTGGCCTGAGCTTTCATCTGGGGCAGACGGAGGATGGGACAGCATTTGACTATATAGATGAAAGCTTCCGGGATTTAGGGGCAGCCGTAGCAGAGGCGAATATCAAGCAGGTCATAAAGGGACGCTGGGCACAAAAAGAAGAGGAAGCTGCATTTACCCAAAATTATCTGGAAAAATACGGGCTGAAACTGGGGGATACGGTTTCAGTCAGCCTGACAGCTACAGACGCGGATACGGGGGATGTGACATTTCGCGTACCGGGGCTTACCCTTACGGTTGTCGGAGTCGTTGACAACATGACCGGGTTTACGGATCGGAAGAACGGATATGTCTCAGAGGAGCTTGCAGAAAAAATTCTCAGAGAGAAAAAAGGGCGGGTAAACGCTGTGGTCCGGTTTGCCGATGAGGAGAAAATCCCGGAAAATCTAGATAAGCTGAATGCTTATTTAGGCTATGGAGAGGAAGAATCAGAAGCCTTAAATGCGCGGATCAATTATATGCTTGCAGAAGCTGTCACGGATGGAGGAACCCTGAAAAAGCAGAATACAATCATGAACTTCACCATATGGCTGGTGTGTGTCCTGGTTGTATATAATATTTTTTATAACCGTCTTTTTGAAAGGAAACGGGACTTTATCGCTCTAAGAAAAATAGGGTTTCAGGCAAAGGATCTGATGAAAATTGCAGGGGCAGAATTTCTGGTTCTTGTCCTGATTGGATTTGCGGCAGGAATCCTGGCAGGATGTTTTCTAAACCAGGCGTTATATGGTGAAATCATGAAAGCATTCGCTCATGCTTATGACGCGGCGGGACTGGTTTCTCCCGAATTATCGTGGAAAAGCGTATGGAATACGGGGGTGCTGTTCCTGTTCATTATCATACCGGGCGCGGCAGGCCCTATGCTGCAGCTTCAAAATGTCATGCCGGCAGAGGTCATGTATGGCAAAAGAAAAAATGTAAGGAAGCAGGTACTTGCGCTGATGATCGTGTCGCTTTCGGCAATCCTGATCAGTGTGTTGGGAATCCGGGACAATCACAGCGACGAAGGCATTCTTTTTGTAAAGGAATATGTACCTGGGGATTTGCAAGTGACGGCAGGAAGCATTTATGAAAATATAGCGGGAGGGGATATTCCCTCCATATCGGATTCGGTTTTTCAGGAAATGAAAGCAGTTCCGGGCGTCAGGCAGGTGCAGGATTATGCGATCAATTACGACAGAGGGATCTTTCTCTGCGAGGAAAGGGAAAAATTAAACGCGGACAGCGGGAATTATGAATCAATGCTGGCTATGGAGCAGGAGATTGACGGAAAGAAGCAATGCTTATACAATCTGGTTTTGGCGACAACGGATGATATAGAGGCGCTGGCGCCGTCCTATGATGAAGAAAGGGACGGTCCTGCCGCGATTATGGAAACGGAGCTGGCAAAGACATTAAACCTGGAGATCGGGGATATGTTTACCATTTATGATGAGCAATTGATTATAAACGGTTCGAAAAACGAATGCAAATCTGCCCGTGTAAAGCTTCTGGATGCCCGGAATATTATATTGTCGGAAAATCATATAGGGGGGAATCTGCTGGTCGTGGACAGGGAAACTGCACAGTTATTTTCAGGCAGATTATACCGACAGGTTGTCAATGTGTGGACTGAGGAAGGCAGGGAAGCAATGGCTGTGTCCAACTTGGAGCGTATTTCAGATACGAACGGATATTCCTTCCGCAATGCCGGCCGGCAAATACAGAAGTACGTTGATTCAGATCACTGCCAGAAGGTGATGCATTGGTTTTTTATCATCATCCTTGCGGTGATTGGCCTTTTGGTCTATTTCAATACGGTATTTACGAACCTGCTGAACAGGAGAACTGATTTTAAGATCATGTATAAAATCGGCATCCGGAAACAAGAGATGTATTGGATGGTAATGAAAGAGGGTTTGATTCAGGGCGGCATGGCAGCAGGAGCCGCGGCGATTGTACAGGCCATTTTGAGTGTGAGCAGACAGGAGTCATTTTTCAATATATTCGCGGTAACAGACGCGGGTGTGGTGACAGCATGCGTATTGTTCCCGGTTTTTATACTTTGGTATATGTTTCATAAGAAGATGGCAGCTTCTTAGAGCGGTCTCGGAAACTCTTGAGTGCAATAATATGAAAATGTATCCTGCGTGTAAGGTAGCAGATCCGGGAATGCTTTTGATGTTCCGGGCATTTTTCCTGGCCGGCTTATAGAGTCTTTCTATAAGCCGGCTGTCCTTATGTCATTTTGCAATTAGACGGAAGCTGAAATAAAAGCTATACTAAAAGACAGAGAACAAGGAGTTGCAGAAAAATAACTCCTAAACGAAAAACAAAGGAGAAGAACAATGGCAAATTATGCAGAAATGTGGAAAGACTTAGGGATGGATCTGGAGGCCCACGACGCGCTCTGCGCGGTGCTCCCCACCGCATTCGGCGACGTATACCTTTCACAGGAAAACCGCCCGGAGGGCATGGGCTTCTGGGATATGGTCGTGGCGGACATCCACGGCATCCGTCCGGCGGAGCTGATTGAGGCGCAGAAAAAGGGGCAGAAGGTATTCGGTACGTTCTGCGTCTATGTGCCGGATGAGGTAGTGATCGCGGCAGACGGCATTGTGACCGGGCTGTGCGGCGGTTCTCAGTTCTGGGTTCCGGGCGGGGAAAAGGTTCTGCCGAAAAGCACTTGTCCGCTGATCAAGGCATCCGTGGGCGCGCGCCTGGAACGAACCTGCCCGTTTTTCAGAATTGCGGATATGTATGTAGGGGAGACCACCTGCGACGGCAAGAAAAAAGCCTGGGAAATTCTGGGCCAGGACGTTCCCATGCACATCATGGACATGCCCCAGATGAAGCGGCCCCAGGACGTGAAGAAATGGGAAGACGAGATCAAAACATTTGCCCATGTTGTCGAAGAATTTACAGGAAATCAGATCACTCCGGAGAAGCTGGGTGACGCGATCCATATTATCAATGAAAAGAGGAAAGCCCTGGCCCGCCTGTACGAGGCGAGAAAGGCAAAGAATATCCCCATCAGCGGAAGAGACGCGCTTCTGGTGATGCAGATCGCGTTTTTCGACGATCCGGCGCGCTGCGCGCAGATGACAAACAAGCTGGCGGACGAGCTGGAGCAGCGGATTGCCGACGGCGTGTCTGTATTTCCAGCAGGGACGAAGCGTATCCTGCTCTCCGGAACCCCGATGGCGATTCCAAACTGGAAGCTGCATCAGATCATCGAGACCAGCGGCGCCGCGGTGGTATGCGAGGAGACCTGTACAGGAACACGCTATTTTGAAAATCTGGTGGATGAGACAAAAACGACCCTGGATGAGCAGTACGCGGCCATTGCCGAGCGGTATATGGGTGTGAACTGTGCGTGCTTCACGCCGAATACCAGCCGTGTGGACGACATCCTGCGCCTGGCAAAGGAATACAACGTGGACGGCGTGATCGACGTGAACTTAAAGTTCTGCTGTCTGTACGATACGGAAGGCTACACGGTGGAGAAGGCATTGAAGGACGCGGGGATCCCGGTCCTGGGGATCGAGACGGACTATACGGATGCCGATGCGGAGCAGCTCCGTACCAGGATCCAGGCCTTTGTGGAGATGTTGGGCTAAGATGGAAGAAGAAAGCAGAATCAATTATTATATCCTGTTTGAAAATTACACACATGGGATGCTCCTGCAGGAGCTGTTACGGGAAGAACACATTTCTTCCCGTATTTCTCCCGCGCCCCGTTCCATCCAGGGGGAGCTGGGCTGCGGCATGTCCCTGCTGATCCAGCCGGAGGACATCGACCAGGTGCGGGCATGCATCGAAAAACACCACGCCGAGTATCACGACATTGCGGCTTTGCCCTGCCAGATCAATCCCCGGAGGAACAGATTTTGCTGAGGAAAAATAAAAATCTTATTAAAATTGGTTGCTATTTTAGGCGGAATTGAATATACTATATATAGTTAATGCCGCTGGCTTAACAGAACGCGGATTTAACAGTGGGACGGATTTTCCGTCCCTGTTTTTATAACAGGAGGATGCAGGAGAACAACAATGGCAAAAATCTTATTACTGGAAGACGATACAAGCCTCAACCGGGGCATCAGCCTGAAGCTGGAAAAGGAAGGCTACGAGGTGCTGAGCGCCGTCCGGGCCGCTCAGGCGGAGGAAATGTTCCGGGAAAATGAGGTGTCCCTGATTATCAGCGACATTACGATGGAGGACGGGGACGGACTGGAATTTTGCCGGAGCATTCGCAGAGTCAGCGACGTCCATCTGATTTTCCTGACCGCCCTGGATCAGGAAGTGGATATTGTAAACGGCTACGACGCCGGAGCCGACGACTACATCACCAAGCCATTCAGCCTGATGGTTCTGATCTCAAAGGTCAACGCGCTGATGCGCAGGATCGGGCAGAGCCAGAAGGAGCACGGACAGGCCCTGTGCTCCCGGGACATTCGGGTGCAGTGCCGGGAGATGCGGGTCTATAAAGGGGACGAAGAGCTGCTCCTGAGCAAGAAGGAAATACAGCTCCTGCTATATTTCCTGGAAAATCCGAAGCAGATCATTTCGAAGGAGCAGATCCTGGAAGCCGTATGGGATATGGACGGGCAGTTCGTGGATGACAACACGGTCCCGGTCACCATCAGCCGCCTGAAAAAGAAGATCGCCGAGGATGAGGATTACGAGTATATCAAGAATGTCAGGGGGCTGGGGTATCTATGGACGTCGGAAGCATCGAGAAAGTAAAGGAACTGTCGAATGCAGGAGCATCTGGCGGCGGAAGCATCGAGAAAATGATCCGCAGTCATGAACGGGGCTATATCTGGCTGGAACACGAATGGAAGAAAAATCTAGGGATAAGCACGGCGGGAATCGCGGTCTTATTCCTTTTTTTGCTGCCTGCGAAAATCCCGCTGCCCTACTATTCCGCGCTGTTCGCCGGAACGGTTCTGGCAAACGGAATCTGGTGCTTTCTGACATACCGTCGGAAATACAAAGATTACCTGGAAATATCAGACTGCCTGGAGGAATTGGAAGCAGGCAATTACAAACGGCGGACGGCTGAAACAGGAAGTTACAGACAGCAGGCGGGCGGGGATACCCTGAAAACCGGAATCAGATCCCAGCTGCAGGAGCAGATGGAGCGGGTCGGCCATGCGGTGGAGGTGTATAAAAGTCAGCTGGAGAAAGAAAAGGAAAATACCAAAGCAATGATCACGGATATTTCCCACCAGCTAAAAACCCCGGTGTCGGCGCTGGGGCTGAGCCTGGAGCTTTTAGGGGATGACCAGATCACGGAGGAGGAAAAGCGGGAATTTCTGGAGCGGGGAAAGCAGGAGGCGGAAAAGCTGAACCACCTCATGGAAACATTGGTGAACCTGTCCAGGCTGGAGGCGGACATGATCCGTCTGGAACCGCGGAAAGCCAGCCTGAAAGCAACGCTGGTCCGCGGGGTAAACGGCATCTATCTCAAGGCAGAGGAAAAACAGATCGAGATGGAGATGAAGGAATTTTCCGATATGGAGCTTCTGCATGATCCCAGATGGACGGCGGAAGCTATTTCCAATGTACTGGATAACGCGGTGAAATATTCTCCCGCCGGAAGTACGGTCCGGATCCGGGTAGAGCCCATGGCCTCCTATGTCTTTATCAAGGTGGAGGATGAAGGGATTGGGATTGAAAAATCCGAGTATCCGAACATTTTCAAACGCTTTTACCGGGGAAAGCGGCCGGAAGTCGAAGCGCAGGAGGGCGCGGGCGTGGGGCTGTATCTGGTTCGGAAGATTTTCGAGGAGCAGGGCGGAAATGTGTGCGCGCTTCCGGCCCACGGCAGGGGAACTGTGATCCGGATGATGCTTCCGAAGAAATATGGATTAGAGTAGAAAGGCTTCAGGTCCGCCGCGCGTAAACTCGTAGTATAACAAAATTGTTATCTTTTTTGAAAGGTTCTTGTAAGGCTTCCGGAGTATGATAAAAACAGGTTGCGGGATGCCCCTTGATCAGGCGCGCCCCGTAACACATACAGAACAGAATCAATTGAACATCTATCATGAAAGGAGCCTTCTTATATGCACCCGATTTTAGAAACCATTGATCTTGTAAAAACTTACGGCGACGGTGATCACCAGATCAAAGCCATCGACCACACCAGCATCACTGTCGAACACGGAGAATTTGTGGCAGTGGTGGGCCGGTCCGGCTCCGGAAAATCTACCCTCCTTCATATGCTGGGCGGGCTGGACCGGCCGGACAGCGGGCAGGTAATCATCAGCGGACAGGATCTGTTTTCCTTAAAGGATGAACAGCTTGCGGTATTCCGCAGGCGGAAGATCGGATTTATTTTTCAGGATTTCAATCTGATCCCGGCGTTGAATGTGTGGGAAAATATCGTCCTTCCCATCGGCCTGGACGGCAAACGAGTGAACAAGGACTATGTGCTGGACATCATCCAGAGCATCGGCATGGAGGACCGTTTAAAAGCCCTGCCCAGTACGCTCTCCGGAGGCCAGAAGCAGCGGACGGCCATCGCCAGGGCATTGGCGTCCCGCCCGGCCATCATCCTGGCGGATGAACCCACGGGGAACCTGGATTCTCACACCGAGATGGAGGTGGTCGCCATGCTGAAAAGCTGCGTGGCAAAATACGGCCAGACACTGGTCATGATTACCCATGACGAAACCATTGCCCAGATGGCGGACCGCACCCTCATCATCGAGGACGGGAAGGTGGTGGGTTAGATGAACACAATCAGCAGGACTGCGCTTTCCAATTTCAGGAAAAATAAAAGCAGGAATTTATTGATCGGGACGGCGATTGGGCTCACCGCGCTTTTACTGACCGCTGCGCCCACAGTCATTCTCGGCTTTATCACGATCCGGAATCAGGCAGTGAACCAATATTACCCAACCTTTCATGCCATGTACCGGGATGTGGACAGCCAGACAGCGAAGAAGCTCCTGGCGGATGAACGGATCGAACAGGCCGGGCTCCGGGAGGATGCGGCGGCGATGTACTGCGACCAGGATTCCGACATCCGGATCACCATGATATTCATTGACCAGGCAGCGGCGGAGCTTTCCAGACAGGAACTGGCGGAAGGACATTTGCCGGAGAAGGCGGATGAGATCGTGGTATCAAAGGGAGTCCTGGAAGCCATGGGGCTGGAAGGGACGGTGGGAGACCGGATCCAGATCCCATACCGCCCGAACGGCGGGAGCGAGACCAGGGAAAACCGGGAATTTACCATTTCGGGAATGGTCACGGACTCCGAGATCTCCATTCGGGAGGGCCTGTACTTCTGCTTCGTCTCGGACGCGTTTGCCGGAGAGATCCTGGCGGAGAATGAGCATGAATATCGGATCTACCTCCGGCTGGCCGGTGCGGACGGGATGACCACCGACGCTATTCAGGAGCAGATCGAAACACTGGGCGGGGAATATGGTATTGCGAAAAATGAGATCGTCCTGAATCGGGAATATCTGATGGCAAATTATGTGGATACGTCCGTATACAGCGGGCTTGGACTGGTGCTGGCACTGATCGCGCTGGTCGGGGCGCTGACCATTTACGGAATTTACTATGTGTCCATGCTGGATAAAGTGCAGGAATACGGAAGGCTGCGCGCGGTGGGCGCCACGAAACGGCAGATCCGCCAGCTTGTCTTCCGGGAGGGGCTTGCGGTGGCGGCGATTGCGGTTCCCATCGGGATCCTTCTGGGAATTTTGGCAGGGGTGCAGGTGATCCGGCTGACGGCCAGATACAGTGTCAGCGGCGACATTGCCGTAGCAGAGCAGATGAAGCAGATTGTTGAAAAGGGAGAGGTGAATCTGATCCAGCCCTGGATTATTGTGTTCGGCGTTTTGATCAGCCTTGCGACGGTATACATTTCACTGCAAAAGCCTATGCGCACGGCGGCCAGGATCTCCCCCATTGAGGCGCTGCGCTTCCGGGGGGACGAAGGAAATGCAGCCGCTTCCCGGAAAAAATCCCGGCAGGACAAAGCAGGCGCAAAAGCAGAAAAAAATGCTGCGGCTGCCGAAAAAAAATCTGCGGTACGGCTGCGTTTCCGGCAGAAAAATGGCAGCGCGTCCGGGAAGACCAGAAAGGGCTACGAGGAGATCGACATCCGGAAACTGACCCTCACCAACCTGAGCCGAAATAAGAAACGCACGGTTATGACCATTTTTACGCTGGGGGCGACTGGGATCCTGTTCATGGTTGTTGCCGCGGTCTGCAGCTGTCTCTCCCCCGAGGATATGGTGAAGGACGATCTGCGGGAGAATATCCAGATATCCGTGGACGCCTGGGAGGATCCCATGTACCCGGAGCGGGCGCTGAATAAAATCCAGCAGAATAATCCGCTGACAGAGGAGCGAAAGGAACAGATCCTTCAGATTGACGGAGTGGTGGATATTGATGTGGACACATCTGTAAGAGCCATGCTGGAAGGCCCCGAGGAGGCGGACGGAAGCCCGCTGGTAAGCAGCATCACAGGAGTCAGCGCAAAGGCATTGGACGCGCTCAGAGATTATGTCTCGGAGGGCTCTCTGGATGACCCGGCTCTGGCGGACGGCACCGGGATTATTTTAGGAGAAAAGTTCCGGGATCGGTATGAAGAGATGAAGGACTGGAAGCCCGGGAAAACAATCCGTATGGAGCTGATGGACGGTGAGAAAATACTGCGGAAGGAGTTCCGGATCGCGGCAGTGACAAACGGCCCGATCAGCTATGGCGGAACCTGGCTTGCCATGCCCTCGGACGCGCTCCAAAGCCTCTGCGAAACGGATCTGACAGACTGCTTTGAGATCACGGTGGAGTCTGGGATGGAGAAAAGCGCCGCAGAGGAAATCCGGCAATTGACGGCGGATATGGAATACCTGGAGATCAGGACGTATGAGGAAGCCTATGAGGAGGCGGAAAAGTCCATCGGCATCATTCTCTCGGGATGCTACGGGGTGCTTCTGATCTTCGGTCTGATCGGCATCCTGAATCTGGTCAATACTATGATCAACAGCGTGTATGTCAGGCGCAGGGAGCTGGGAATGCTGCAGGCCATCGGCATGTCCGAGCGGCAGACAGTAAATATGCTGCAGATGGAAGGGCTGTTCTACACGATGGGGACACTGGTGCTGTCGCTGGGACTTGGGAGCCTGCTGGGGTACGGCGCGTTCCTGTGGTCAAAAAAGACAGGGATCTTTTCCATTACGACTTATCGGTATCCGGTGGTCCCGGCGCTGGTCCTCGCGGCAGTGGTGCTGGCAGTGCAGCTGCTGGTCACGTATCTGGTGAACCGGAGCTTCCAGAAGCAGAGTCTGATTGACCGGATTCGGTTTGCGGAATGAATGTTCAAACAGAATAGGGTCATGTTTCATCGGCATTGATGCGCCTGGCGGAAGTTATAAGGAGAGACGGAAAACCTTTCCATAAAAAGCTTCCGGAAATGGCTGACATTGGAGTACCCAATCTGTGCGGAAATCTCGCTCACCGGCAGGTCGGTCTCTTCCAACAGGGCCGCCGCCTGATTGAGCCGGATCTGCTGAATATTTTTGGAAAAGCTCATCCCCGTATAATCCTGGATCAGCCGGATCAGATGACGTTCGCTGTAATGGAAAAAATCCGCCATTTCTTTCAGGCTGGTATTCTGATAATGACTTTCCATGTATTTCAGCAGAAAAACAAAATCAGGCTCGTCATTTTCACCGGTTGGATTGGGAATGAAAACATCTTTCTCATGATTGCGGAGCAGTATCGAAAAGAACAGCTCTGCAATCTGATTTTTCACCGCGTTTTTATATCGTTTTTCAGAGCATTCCTCAAGGTAGAGATATTCCAGGATCCGGAATAAACTGTCGTCATTTCCGGCATGGAATAACAGGTAGGAGTGCTCTTTGTTGCGGTAAAGCGTTTTCTGAAAAAAATCCCCCAGGATCGTTTTATTGGTCAGTGTATTAAAAAATGCCGAGTGAAATGTGCTGGAACGGATCAAAATATTGATCACCAGGCTGTCGTCATCCGCGGCATGGATCGCGTGCATGGTCCCGGGCGCCATGATCAGGACGTCCCCCTGGGATAAATGCTGATGCTGGCCGTTGATGTAATGGCTGCAGGATCCATTGAGCAGGCAGACGATCTCGAAAAAGCTGTGGGTGTGCAGAAAAGCAGGAAGATAGCGGAGATGCCTCGCGATCAGAAGGTCATTTCCGGAAGAGATGAAGGATTCTTCCAGCTTATGGTTCATCTGAAAATTCACATGGAAGCGCTGCGTGATCTCCTGGCTGATCTCCGATTCATGTTCTATCTCAATCAGATAGGCTTCCTCTGATCCGAGGCCGCTTTTCGTCTTAGCCTTCAAATAATCTTCAATTTTAAAATCCAGGTTATCTGTCCCACGGGGGGAATACATCGTGCTGGTATTGTAGCAGCTCTGCTTATATGCTTTCATGATTCATCCTCTGCAAATTTATTCCAGCTATGCGGTTGCGAATGGATGAGTAGGTTGGAGGCTCTTTAGAGCATCCAACCGCACAGCTGGAATTTATTTAAAGAACTAATAAAGAATTTATTCTTCCATCATATCACGCAAATTCGGGGTTGTCACTTATTTTCAGGTCAATGTCATTTTTCGTGCTGTTTTTTGTGCTTCTGAATTGCTATAGTAATCCTACGATTTACAGATGTATGAAAACCAAATAGCTGTTATCTAAAAATGAGAGGAGAGAACACAGATGTCAAACGAACCTTTAAAGAACACGAAGAAAGAAGCCGGCCCCGCATTTACCTTCTTTTACGCAACCTCAGCATACGGCCCGGCCGCGATCATGGCGGCGGTGGCGGCGACCTTTATATCTCCGTTTATGACGGATACCATGCTTCTGCCGGCGGCAGCATGTTCGGTGATCATGTTTATTTC
The DNA here is from genome assembly GCF_056796775.1 of Schaedlerella sp. NCBI lineage: Bacteria > Bacillati > Bacillota > Clostridia > Lachnospirales > Lachnospiraceae > Schaedlerella > Schaedlerella sp. The sequence continues at coordinate 24,936 of NZ_JBQIKP010000028.1, read as the reverse complement.
CAGCCTGTGGGACGCGATCAACGATCCCATGATGGGAGTCATTGCCGACCGGACCAATACAAAATGGGGGCGTTACCGTCCATGGCTGATCCCGGCTCCCGTGCTCCTGACCATTTTTTCCACACTGATGTGGATCAATCCGAATCTGCCCACCATGGCAAAGGCGGTATTCTTTTTGGTCGTATATATGGGCTACGGAATGACCAGAACCATGTTTACTATGCCCCATGTGGCGCTCCTGCCTGCCTGTGTGAAAAGTGATAAGGAGAGGAATCATGTGATCCATTTCGGAGCGATCCTGAATACGGCGGCATTTTCTATTGCTTCATCCTTTACCCCGCAGATGAAGGCATTTTTTGAAAATATATTCCACATTGACAACGGTTATGTTCCGATGATGCTTGTATTCGGCCTGATGTCCTGCGTGACCTTCTGGGGGCTGTTTAAAACCTCCGAAGAAAAGTATGTGGTAGAGACAGAAGAAAAGGCAAACGCCAAAGACATTTTTAAGGTATTAGGCGAAAAAGAACTCTGGCCGCTGCTGATCGTTTGGCTCACATTCTTCATCGGCTACGGGCTGAACTTCGGGACCGCAGTGTATTACCTGATGTATTATCTGGAAAATCCAGGCCTGATCACGCCGTTTTTCCTGATGCTGACCGTGACCGGATTCATTGCGATCACGTTTCTGTTCCCGCTGATGCTTAAGGTATTCAAGACCGGCCAGAAGGTGTATATTTTTACGTTGATCGTAAGTGGTATTTTGTATATCCTGCTGTTCCTATTTGGAAAATATAATGTGACGCTGATGCTTGTGATGTCCGGCCTGGTGAATCTGGTGACGACCCCTCAGATCGCGCTGATGTCTATCTTGACTATTGACGCCATTGATTTTATGCAGTGGAAGACACACAGGAGCTCCAACGGTATCATTGCATCCATAAAAGGGTTTGCGGAAAAATGCGGCAGCACCGTAGTCAATACCGGTATCCTGGCAATCCTGGCAGTGTCAGGATACATCCCAAATGCCATCGGTCAGGAACCGGCCAGCGCGCTTTTTGCGATCAACGTGACGCGATTTGGAATCCCGGTGATCTTCGCGGTGATCCAGCTGATCTGCCTGAGGAAGAATCCGGCGGAGATCCACAGGGCGGAGATTGAGGAGATGAAGGCGAAGGAGGCCGCGGAGTAATAGAATTGCAGAAATAAAGAAAAAATGGGGGCTGTCCGATAATTGGGCCAGCTCCAAAATCTCAATCGCCTTCGCCGCGTCTGAGGTTAATGGTATATTCCCAAAGCTTCGAGGACACGCCGGACGGTGACATCTGTATGACCGAGCTGGAACCGGATCTTTCCGCTGCCAGGACCGAGCCTGCTGTCTTATTTTCTGCAAAGGAGGCACCCTGGGCGAAGCCGGTTCCCTTTGCGGAAGCGGAATTTGGCATCAAGGGGGATGTATATTTTACGGACGGCCCCTGCCTGTTTCCGATGGAGGACGGGAAGCTGTACATGACCTGGTCCAGCTGGGGCGATGTGGGCTATGCGGTGGGGGTTGCCGTATCGGAAAGCGGGAACATACACGGCCCATGGAAACAACTGGCGGAGACCATCTGGCCGCGGAACGGCGGACACGGGATGCCCTTGGGCATAACCACTGACATTCGAAACAAGAAATGAGAAAGGATGGTAAAGCTATGGGCACATACGTTAATCCGGGAAATGCGGCATTCCGGGAAGCGCTGAATTCCAGGATCTATATCGATAAAACAAAGCTGACCTTATACACAAACAGCATTTTAAATACCACCAAAAAAGTATATGCGTCAGCCGTCCCCGCCGTTTCGGAAAGCCAATGTACACTGAAGTATTTCCATTTTGCGCCCCAATCTTGACACTGCTAAGTTTTGGCGATATAATCTTATCGGCGACAAGATTGGAGGTTGTTATGGATAATAAGCCTTATCATCACGGAAATCTACGAAGCGCTTTAGTTGAAGCGGGATTAGAGTTAATTAGCATGGAGGGTGAGGAGACTTTATCCCTACGTAAAGCTGCTATGAAATGTGGTGTCAGTAATGCTGCTCCTTATGCTCATTTTAACAACAAGGATGAGTTTATTGCCGCAATTCAACAACATATTATGGATTTGTTTGTGTCAACGTTGGAGCAAGCAGCAGAGACGTATGAAAATGCTCCTGATTTTCTGCCTATGCTCGGAACCGTCTATGTTAAATTCTTCTATCACAATCCCGTATATTTTGATTTTCTTTTTTCCAGAAAAAACATTCGGATAAACTTGTCATTGGATTGTGCAGGCGAAAAAGAACCCCTGCCGCTAAAAATACTGAAGCAGGCTGCAATGCAGACTTTTTCCAAAGTTGATATGCCAGAGCCTGTCATACAAAATAAAATAATAGCAATGTGGGCATTGGTCCATGGTTTATCGGCTATCGCAACGATGCCCAATGTAGAGTATGACAAAGATTGGGAAACAAGAATTGAAGATATCATTAAATCTATTTAGCGCCATATTATAAAACGGGAGGACGAAAATGAATGTTATCATACATGATTTGACCGACCTGCAATTTCAACAGATTTTCCCGCAAATCACAGGAGATACACGGATTGTATCTAATAAAGGTTTCATAAAAAACTGTATTGGATGTTTTGGCTGCTGGATTAAAACCCCAGGACAATGTGTAATGAAAGACGGATATGAAAATATGGTTAGCAGGAACAGCATCAATTTTAATGCGTCAAAGCATAACGTTGCTTTTTTCAATTCCATAGAGCAGCTATGTGGGAAAGTGGGGGAGCAGTAAAAAGATGAATATAAGTATTATTAACGGAAGTCCCAAGTCTGGGGAAAGTACATCAGGACTTTTGATAAAGTATTTGCTGCAAGAAACGGGGGAAAGTAATGCGCAGGTGTTCAAATGTTCCTTGCAAGCAACAGAGTTGGCAGAAATAGCAAGCAGTGATGTATTGGTATTTGTGTTTCCGCTCTATGTAGATAGTATCCCCTCCCAGCTACTCCAATTCCTAATTATCTTAGGAGAGCTAAAAGATTTGAACCATGATATGATGGTATATTGCGTTGTGAATAATGTTTTTTTTGAAGGGACACAAAATTATATTGCGATTCAACAGATGAAAAATTGGTGTGCCGCAGCTAATTTGAAATGGGGGCAAGGTGTTGGCATTGGGGCTGGCGAAATGCTCCCGTTTATTTCCAATGTTTCACTAAAGCATGGACCGAACAAAAAAATCGGATATGCAATCAGCGATTTAGCAACCAATTTGCTAAATAGGCAACCTGGAAAAGACATTTTTATTTCACCAAATTGGCCTCGCTTTTTATGGAGAATACAATCAACAAGGTTCTTTTGGATGCCGCGAGCCAAATCAAATAGTCTTAAAATGCAAGATTTATACCAAGGAATAAAAAGATCATAGAGACTAAAGGGGAGCGGCAGATGGTGATGGAATGGATATATTGCCCAAAATGCAAGCAGGAAAGCCATTTTCCAGGTTAACTATCAGCAAGATACTCCGCAATCCGATTTATGCAATGGCTGACCTGGACATTTACGAGTTTTTCAAAAGCCAGGGAACGGGGATTTATAACGATGCCGCTTGGGCTGGACCAGTCCGGCATGGGGTGTCTGGCGAACAGAAATAAGGAAGGAGATTAACTAATGACAATTCTAAATGAATTGGATTCTACTTGCGGACTCTTTGACGAGGAGCTGACGGTAAGATTCAGGGAATCTATAAGGATTGATAATGAAGTAAGAAAGATAAAAGGTTTGCCTGTGGCAGGATATGACGATGAAACCCAGAAGGCGTACCTTGAGTATCCGGACGGGAGGCGCGAGCATGTCGGGAGATGATGTGATAAGGCTTCCGGAAGCGAGATTTGTGATATCCTGCACATATATGATAATACACAGGAGCCGTTCAGAAGTTCGACTCGGTTTATGCGCCCGGCGAGATCAAAGCGGCGGCTTATTACGAAGACGGGCCCAGTGAAGAGTACTGCCTGTGTACGGCAGAAGATGAGGTGCCCCTGTGCGTGATGCTGGACCGGGGAATACTGATTGCACGGCAGCGATATTCTTTCTCCACATATACACACAGATATTCTTTCATACATTCTATATTCGTTTCCATGGGGACTCCCCATTTCTGATGAAACCACGGTGCGGCTTTTTCAGATATCCACTCATGTTCCAATCATTTTATGATGTTCAGCATTGCCGCATTTTCTTTTGTGAGCGCATAAAACATAATTATATTTTATGCATATAATTTATTAAACCCATCGGGAAATCAAATTTGATACCGAATATAAATGAGGTGGTTTTGATTGAATAACTATAATGCAAACTGGATGTTTCACCCGCCGAACCGGTCCGGCATGGGAAGGAATTGCAATAGAAACTGTGATAGAAATTGTAATAAAAACACAGGCCGGCCGGTCACCTGCAATGCGCCTGAGCCGAACATGGTCCAACCTGCGCATTCCCGATATTCAGATTGCGCAGGCGCGGAGGAATGTGATTTTTCCTGCGGTCATAAGCATGGATCGGGAGGACAGACAAAAACGCCGGATTTGCCGGGATGTCCCGGAGAATGCGCAGACTCATGTGTGCCGGGATGTCCCGGAGAATGCGCAGACTCATGTATGCCGGGATGTCCCGGAGAATGCGCAGACTCATGTATGCCGGGATGTCCCGGAGAATGCGCAGACTCATGTATGCCGGGATGCCCCGAAGAATGCGCAGACTTATGTGTGCCGTTTTGTCCCGGAGAATGCAGAGAGCCAGGGGCCCGGGGACCAAGAGGAGAGCCCGGTCTGCCGGGGTGCCCCGGAGAACGGGGAGAGCGGGGAGAGACTGGCCCCCAGGGGCCGAGAGGGGAACCCGGTCCGCCGGGGTGTCCCGGAGAGCGGGGGGAGATTGGACCCCAGGGTGTCACCGGGCCTCAGGGGCCGCAGGGAGCAACAGGCCCCCAGGGACCCAGGGGAGACACTGGCGCGCGGGGGCCGGCAGGTCCGCCCGGTTACCCGCAAAACAGTATCTTTGCGTCATTTTTAGGGCAGGAAGTGATCCTGCCGGAAAAAACCAGCCTTCCGCTGAAGACAGATATACCGGATGTTACCCGGAATATTACTCTGTGCAATGAGTATTCCGTATCGCTGACGCCCGGCTGCTATGCGGTCTGCTACTATATATCCACGGTAATGAAAAGGCATGGCTTTATCAAGCTCGCGCCAATCTTTAACGACAGTGTACAGACGGTATATGCCGCATACGCAGAGGCGTCAAAGAGGAAGGAAATGCTTGTTTTATCCAGATATTTTATCGTCCGGATACCCGATGCGTCCACGCTGTTTTTTTCATGGACATCATCATGCGTTTCCAAAATCAATATGAATATGAGTATCGTAAAGCTTTACAGAGAATAATCGAATAAGGAGGGTGAATCGACATGCCGACAATCAGTCTCTGCATGATCGTCAAAAATGAGGAAACGCATCTTGCGCGCTGCCTTGACAGTGCAGCGGAGCTTGTGGACGAAATCATTATTGTGGATACCGGTTCGACGGACCGGACAGTCGAAATAGCGTCTGAGTATACATCCAATGTCTATTCGTATCCGTGGAAGGACGATTTTTCCGATGCAAGAAATTATTCTTTTTCCAAGGCGTCTAAGGATTACTGTATGTGGATAGACGCGGATGACATTCTGGAGGAAACGGAGAAGGATAAGTTTTTGCGGCTAAAACAGACTTTGCCGCCGGAAGCGGACATTGTAATGATGAAATATAATATTTCTTTTGATGAAGCCGGAAATCCTTCTTTTTCTTACTTCAGGGAAAGATGGATCAGGAACTGCTCAAAATTCCGCTGGGTAGGTGCAGTCCATGAGGTGATTCCGCAAAGCGGAAATATCATTTATTCGGATATTGCGGTCTGCCACAAAAAAATCACGTCCGGAGACCCAGACCGGAATCTGAATATTTACCGCAAACTCCTTGACAGGGGAGAACGTTTAGAGCCCCGGCATCAGTACTATTTTGGTCGGGAGCTGTACTATCACAAGCAATATGAAGAGGCGGTTTCTTTACTGGAACAATTCCTGCTCTCGGCGGATGGATGGGTTGAAAATAAAATAGAAGCCTGTTCGGTCTGCGCCAACTGCTATTACCGTCTTGGGCAGGAACAATCCGCGCTGGATATTCTTCTGCGCAGCATGAGCTTTGATTTGCCAAGAGCGGAATTGTGCTGCGAAATCGGGAAACATTTTCTGGAACGCGGAGATTATCATACTGCGGTCTACTGGTATGAGACTGCGCTGAACAGACCGAAAAATCATTTTTCCAATGGATTTGTCCAGCCGGACTGCTATGATTATGTTCCTCTTTTGCAGCTATGTGTATGCTTTGACAGAATGGGGGACAGAAAAAAAGCGAAAGAATACAACGAAAGGGCGGGAGCGTGTAAACCTTATTCCAAAGCATATCTTTATAATAAACAGTATTTTGACAGTCTGCAGATTTCTTGATTGGGAGGGTAAACATAAAATATATTCTGTTTTTTCTGGAAAAATGTAACAAATATTTTCGCTGACCATAAAATATTTGTGTGAAAAGATACTTTTTAAGCGTTTTTTCAGATAATTTGGAAAGGATATGATGTTTATGGATAACAGAAATTCATGCAGCAGTTGTCAGAATCAATGCTATCCTCCCTGTTGTGAACGAGGGCCTGTGGGGCCTAAGGGAGATCAGGGTCCTGCAGGCCCGCAGGGGATCAAAGGGGATACCGGCTGTCCCGGCCCGAAGGGTGACAAAGGCGATCCGGGCCCTATGGGACCACAGGGGATTCCAGGCGCTCCCGGAGCGCGGGGACCCAGAGGAAATCCAGGGCCGGTAGGGCCTACCGGAGACATGGGGCCGAGAGGCTATGCCGGACCGAGAGGTTATGCCGGCCCACAGGGGATTCAGGGAATCCAGGGTGTCCGCGGTGATATTGGCCCCAAAGGTGATCCGGGATGCGAAGGTCCGAAAGGAGATGCGGGCCCCCAGGGACCGGCAGGACCCCAGGGACCGATAGGACCTGTGGGACCCCAGGGAGATGCGGGGCCTCAGGGGCCAAGAGGGATTCAGGGCCCAACCGGAGCCACCGGCCCGACCGGCCCTATGGGCCCGCAGGGTGTGACCGGTCCGCAGGGGACTCAGGGTGAAACCGGTCCGAACGGCCCCCAGGGACCGAAAGGATGCCAGGGAGATGATGGTCCGATGGGTGCCACCGGTCCCACTGGAGCCGATGGAGCGACTGGGGCAACCGGGGCTGATGGAGCCACCGGTCCAACCGGAGCCACCGGAGCGACCGGAGCTGATGGAGCGACAGGTCCCACTGGAGCGACCGGAGCTGATGGAGCGACAGGTCCCACTGGAGCGACCGGAGCCGATGGAGCGACTGGCCCCACTGGAGCGACCGGAGCGACTGGAGCGACCGGAGCCGATGGAGCGACAGGTCCCACTGGAGCGACCGGAGCTGATGGAGCGACAGGTCCCACTGGAGCGACCGGAGCCGATGGAGCGACCGGAGCCGATGGAGTCACTGGTTCCACTGGAGCAACCGGGGCAGATGGAGCGACCGGAGCCGATGGAGCGACAGGTCCCACTGGAGCGACCGGAGCTGATGGAGCGACAGGTCCCACTGGAGCGACCGGGGCAGATGGAGCGACCGGAGCCGATGGAGCGACAGGTCCCACTGGAGCGACCGGAGCCGACGGAGCCACCGGAGCCACTGGAGCCACCGGTCCCACCGGTCCAACTGGTGTTGCTGGTACGGGAGCGATCATTCCATTTGCGTCAGGGCTTCCGGTTTCACTGACAACAATCGCCGGTGGGCTTGCGGGGATCCCTGCATTCGTTGGATTTGGAAGCAGTGCGCAGGGGCTTACGGTTTTGGGAGCCTCAATTGATATCACAAATGCCAGCGGAACACTTTCGAACTTTGCATTCCAGGTTCCGCGTGCCGGAATCATTACCTCGTTCAGTGCATTCTTCAGTACCACAGTAGGACTTTCGCTGCCAGGTTCCACGGTTGCGGTAAGAGCGCAGATCTATCAGTCCGCAACGCCGAATAATGTATTTTCTCCGATTGCCGGAACACTGATCAACCTGACGCCGTCGCTTACGGGAATCGTCTCAATTGGTACACTGCTGAACGGTTCACTTACAGGACTGAATATTCCTGTAACGGCCCAAACCCGGCTGATGCTGGTATTTTCAGCGACAGCAAGCGGTCTGACGCTGCTCAATACAGTCGCGGGATATGCAAGCGCCGGCTTAAGTATTAATTAATGATATGCTGATACGAACAGAAACATGACATGAAATAAAAATAATTCCAGCTGTGCGGTTGGATGCTCCAGGGAGCATCCAACCCACTTATCCATTCGCAAAAATCGTGCTGACGCACTCTTACGTCTGCTAACGCAGCCGCTTTTTGCTCATTAATAAGTGGGTTGCTGATTCGATAGGTCATTTTCATTACAATAAATTGCATGAAAATGACCTGTCGAATCGCAACCGCACAGCTGGAAATAATTCCCAGAGGTTTCGGGATTCCGAACCTCTGGGAAAGTCTTTAAGCCTCTCTGTGAATATACATCCTGCTAAGCGTTGGTTCGCCGTCTCCCTGTACCATACAGAAAAATTCCCAGCCATAGCGTTCATAAAAGGATGTATGATCCGTAACAAGATAAAGTGTATCCACTCCCTGTTCTTTCATATCCGTGCAGACCGTATGCAGCAGCTCTCCCGCAATTCCCCGGCAGCGATAGTTCTCCTCCACATATACGGCGCAGACATTGGGCGCTAAGTCCCTGCGGTTGTGAAAATCATTTTCAATGACGCCCAGACCTCCCACAACGGCATGACCCTCCAATGCCAGATACCATTGCGGTACCGCCGTCTTTTGACACAGACATTCCTCGATACTTTCCGTATAGGCTTCCAGAGGGATTCCCCATTTCTGATGAAACCACTGCGCGGCTTTTTCGGCCAGTTCCTCATGCTCCCGTAATTTTATGATGGTTATCATTGTCACATTCCCCTTTCTGCAATGAAGTGTTCGATCCGTCTGCCTGTCCGGTTAGAAGCAGCGCGGCCGCTGCGCCGCAGAGCCCTCCCGCCAATTTGGAGAGAAGAAGCGGGACGACCAGATCTGGTTCCGTCCCGAAGGTGAATCCCATGTGGGCCGCCAGTGCGGAAGCGCCGCACACCAGAAAGGCGGCGTTTACCACCTTGCCCCGGTCATCCATCTCCTTCATCATGGCGATGGCTGGAACCGGGCTTACAATTCCCATGAGAAGGCCCGCCACGCTGTTTCCGTTCATGCCGGTTTTTTGGCCCGCCCAGTTCAGGGGCTTTTCCAGAAGCCGCCGCAGGATTTCCGCCACAGGAAGGCTTCCCAACATTACCACGCCGATGGAAGACACCACGGCCATCGCCTCCTCAATGGGGGCGAGCCCTTTGAGGAGACGGAAGCCGGTCATATATTCCACCGCCCCTGCGGTCAGCCCGACAGTCGTCAGAAACCCGATGACTGCTGCAAAATATCCGAAGCCTTTGATCATTTGATCCGGAAAAAAGCGGATTCCGGCCATGAACATCAGGGAGAGCAGAAAAAGCGGAAGGCTCTGGAGTAAAATTTCCATGATACCCAGTCCGCAGAACAGCCCGCCCATGACCAGCGACACAGGCATCATGCCCAGGCCGATGAGCATTCCTCTGGCGAACAGGGACCGTTCCTGCCGGGAAACCATCCCCATCCCAACGGGAATGGTGAAGGTGACGGTGCACCCGAAGGTAGCCCCTGCCACAACCCCGGCGTATCGTCCTACCGAAGGCGTGTTCGCCAGCTCCATGGAAAGCTGGTAGCCGCCCATGTCGATTGCCAGAATCCCGCCTAGGATTCCCGGGTCCAGTCCGGACAGGTTCCACAGCGGGACAAGGAACTGCTTCAAAAGCCCGGAAAGGAGCGGGGTCAGGCAGATGATCCCTGCCATGGAGAGGGCGGTGGCGCCCAGAAGCATAAAGCCTTCTTCAAACCGCTTTCCAAGCCCCAGGCGGTTTCCGCAGATTCTGTCCAGGCCGCCGGTCGCCGCGCCTGCGGCCATGATCCACATGATGGTTGTATTCATGGTTTATCCAGTCTCCCTCGTGTTTTGTATACCCAAAGGGCATCGTATCGAACGTAGCCTGTCCGTTATTATAGAGTGAAAAAGGGGAAAGATCAAGAGCGAATTGCAACGCATCCAGCTCATGGAAAAGCCGCCGGCTACTGATGTGATAATTCTTTTATTTGTATCTGAAAACAGTTTAGCACAAAGAAAGGCGGTTGTATATGCAATTACTTCTCATTGGGAAGGTGACTATCTGATTCCCGACCTGAAACTTTCGGATACAACGGAATATCAGATCGGGAAGTATGGACGGATGAGAACGCGTTTGTGTGATTCTGAAAAATTTAAAATCGGGGATTGACAGGACGGAAGAAATGGCTTTCTTATTGACAATAAGAAATGGGTTTTCACCGTACATCTTGCCGCGGCTTGCTCGTTTCTTTTTTTATTGCTAAGATATCATACAGATATTTCTTGCCATTTTCAGCATGGCTAATCAAAAGCCGGGCATGGAAGATATTGTATCTTACAAGCGTATTTTCCTCATAGACCGGGAGGACAAAACGGACATCATACCTATACCAGCCGTATTTTGCGTTTTTATTGTGTTTTTCCTTGCGGTTTTCTTCAAAAACCGGGTTAGATGCTATCTGGATCAGCTCCGGTATCGCAGTGGTGGCATTTGCCCTAGTACAGCATTGCGTAATTAACGGTGAATTCTGCACCTGCTATTTCTGCCAGTTCTGCGTTGTCGTCAATCAACGATGCCACCGCGTCGCCTCTTTCCTCCGCCTTGTCCTGACAAAAATATCAGACACATTATTCACCATTATATACGCAATGCTGTACTAGCTTTTGCATTTGCGCCCATGAGGCTTTTCCGGCTTTCTGATTCCGTGTATTCTTCCGGCAGTTCACTCCCGATAAAAATATGCTCTGCTCTTTTATTCCCCTTTTTCTTTTCTCTTGATTTGTAGACATTAAACTGGTTCTTGTACTTCTGGCTGCAAAATTCATTTCCCTTCCGGCTTGCGACAAAGGCTTTTTTACAGTGTTTGCACATACGCATATCACTGTCACTGATTCATAGGAAATGAAATCCGCAGTTGTCGGCAGGGCGGTCATAAAGCCGAGTACGACTTCTTTCAGTTTTTTTTCCGGAGCCTTGTGCATGGCGGCAAGCCCGACATTTACGGCATCAATGACAAGCTGTTCTGCTTCCTGCATGGGATACTTGTCATCGGCCAAGCTGTCCGATGCCATTTTCTTCTGTACTTCGTTTTCCAAAAAATATTTTTCGCCAAGTGTCCTTGGCAGGCTGCTTTCTTTCCTGTATGTGAGTATGCCGCCGTAGAGCTTCCGTATCTTTTTCAGTGCGGTTTCACGAATACCCCTGAAATTATTAAAAATATGACTCCTGAGCAGCTGAATGAGAAGGTCAATGAGGCTTTAGAAAATAATGAGTCTGAAAACATATACCCAAGGACACCCCATTATGCCCATTATGCCGTTTCACAAAGTATACCCAAGGGCACCCCATTATGGCCATTCGGCCGTTTCATAAAGTATCAGAAGATGGAGAGGCAGATGAAAAACAAGTGTGCAGAAAGTTTACAAACACACTTGACAATATCTCGACGTTCACACGGGCTGCCAGTTCAGTGAATTGGAATTTCCCAATCAAAATCATCAATTTCGGGAAGCTTCCTTAAAAAAATCTGCTGAATTGACGATATAATAATAAAGTACTTAGCCAAAAGGAATTTATATTTAAGGAGGATTACGTTATGTCAATGGCTGTAGGTTATAAGCCTTATACAGGTGCCATTAATACAAACAGCGCACGATACAAACGTGCGAAAGCAATGTATGACGAAGGACATCCCAACGGAGAAGCAACGAAGTCTGCTGCGGAAGTGAAGGTTGAAAAAGATTTGCAGAACCTGAAAATGCTTAAACAGATGCTCGGGCAAAAATACGATGACCTTGATTTAAAATTTAAAAATCCGCTTGAAGCAGACGAAGAAACATTTATTCGTAATTATATGGGGCTTTTTGATGAGGACGGTGATTTCGTAAACCCTTATGGTGTAGCGGGAATGGACATTACAGGGAAAGACCCGTCTGAATTTCATAAAATAATCGATGTTTCCGAAACTGCCCGTCAAGATATGTTTGATGAAACGATGCGCCATTTCATACAAGAAAAAGGAGTAGCCAATGGCGATACAACAAAGCGTACTGAGGTTTTTACACGCTATCAGTTAAGCGTTAAAAAATCAGATCGGTTAAGCGGTACATGGACACTTGGACAATATGAGCGAATGTATACAAAAGCATTTTACGAAGCTGTAAGAGAAGCAAACCCCAACTGGCAGCTTGGGCAGCCATTTGATACAAGCATTGTACGCAATATTACCCGTGAAGATGTAGAAAACCGCATTGTAAAAGGCGACAGCGAATTTTCATTAAAACCGAGGGCATCTTTGGATATTAAGGCATGATGTTACTGTTCACGCGGTGCCGTGTACTATGTCTTAGATGCAGATATCAAGAGTTTTTTCAACCACATAGACCATGAATGGGCGGTCAGATTTATAGAATCACGAATCAAAGACCCCAACATCATAAGACTGGTAAGGCGGATGCTGAAAGCAGGAATCATAGAGAACTACCAATACGAGGAAATGGAAGAGGATTCTGAACAGGGTTCATTATGTCCTGAACGGCATAATGCGCCATTAAAGAAAAGCGCATAAAAATAGACCTGCTAAAAGACTCAGATCCTGCCTTGTAGCAGGGTCTGGGAAAGTGCGTCCATCTAAAAAAAACAACGGGGAATACCTCTCTGACTTTAACAAAAAAACTACTCTTTTTAGAAAAAGGGGCTGTTACATCCCGAGATTTTTTGATCTCTGGTGCAACAGCCCCTCTTCTTTATCAGAACCTAAACCGTGGCAGGATATGTCTTTTTGTACCACAAATGCAGATGGGGCGGGCTGGCAGGTCAGAATATCCCAGGTGTGGTAGATCTGATCGTATTCGAAAAATATCGGAGGATGCACATAAGAGCTGGTATTCAAGCTGACATGGCTGAAGAAAGTGCAAAAAGGCTGGATATTAAAGACATTTTGTGATAGAATTTTTTAAGATGAAATTGGGGATGGTCAGATATGAAATACAATATTCCGGACAGGGTTATAAAGGATATTTTTACATTTGCCCGGAAATGCGCGGTTCAAAAAGTGATTCTTTTTGGTTCCCGCGCCAGAGGCACGCATACCGAAAGAAGCGATATAGATATTGCCGTAAGCGGCGGTGACTTTGACGCGTTTTATTGGGAAATAAAGGAACATGTCCATTCACTCCTGACTTTTGATATCATGAATCTCGATTCGGGCGCTTCGGAGGAATTAACACAGGAAATAGAAAAAGACGGGGTGGTCATATATGAAGAAATTTGATAATTTTTCAAGCTGTCTGAATGTATTGAAAAATGCGGATTTTGATTTTGCGAATGATAATGAAATTTACAGAACAGGTGTGATCGGACAGTTTCAGCTTACTTTTGAACTTTCATGGAAGGCGCTGCAGGCAGTGTTAAGAGTTCATGGAGCAGAAGGAGCGGAGACAGGTTCGCCCAGAGAGATTTTACAGCTTGGTTATAAGCTGGGATTTGTGAATGATTCAGCTGTGTGGCTTCTGATGTTAAGAAAACGCAATACAGCCGCCCATATATATGACGAGGATAAAATTGATGAAATGCTCCTGCTGATCCGTGACAGCTTTATACCGGCATTTCTGGCTCTTGAAAAGACCTTGAAGGATAAGCTGGAAAAGGCTGAGGGGGATTGGAACTAAAGAAAGAGGCTGCAGGCAAAACATTTGCGTCTCATTTCTTATGATCTGCCATTATTCTTTATTCCCGCAAAGCAACGAGCCAGGTAGCCATGCCTGCGTTTTCCGGCTGAAGCATGCGGTTTCGGAGCTGCTCTATACAGGCAGCAATATCACGCGTATCGCGATGAACAGCGGCTTCTCCAATGTCTCGGCATTTAACAGGGTATTCAGGGACTATTACGGCATTGCGCCCACCGAATACAGAAATCAAAACAAGGAGCGTATGGAAAGGAAATTCTGGAGTAAAGAAAAATTAAAGAATAAACTGCGGCAGGAGCTGCAGGCCCTGGAAAAAGCGTAGGACGCGGATGGACCGAAGGAATCCGTCTGTATTGAGGCGGATGCCGCAGCCGCGTCCCACTATGAGAAAAACTGGAATAAGGCGATCAATATAGGCTCCGTATATAACCTTACACTGGCGAATCTGCAGTACCATGTGCTGGCCCTGACAGAAGAGCTGGGAATGTGTCCGCTGTCAGTGTATTCCGGATTTTATCTCTTTTATGCTTTTTCCATATGAGATCATAAAAAGGGATGAGTTCTATACATACCGGAGCAACCTGGAAGATTCCTTCGAGCTGGACATGATCAGGAAGTATAAGCGTATGCTCAAAGAGCAGGGGATGGAACAATGCAGGATCTATATCAGTGAATGAAACAATTCGATATCCAACCGGAATTATCTGAATACAGCAGCTTCCGGGGCGCTTATTTTGCGAAAAAGATCTGTGAGATCTGGGATTCCGTTGATATGATCTGCTGCTGGATGGGCTCGGACTGGATGAGCAGCTATTACGATTCCAGAAGCTTTATCAACGGCGCTTCCGGAATTTAGATTGTCAATCACGACACAGGAGGATGCCGCGAAAACCATGTATGTGTGTCGCCGGGAACACTGTTTCCCGGAGGATTGTCCTGCTATACTTTATCCATCACTGAAAAACAGCGGCATACGCCGAAAGCCTGTTTGCGGGAGACATGGGTGAGGAAGAACAGGAATATTCCCGGAACATTAGGACAAGGCGGAGGAAAGAGGCGATGCGGTGGCATCGTTGATTGACGACAACGCAGAACTGGCAGAAATAGCAGGCGCAGAATTCACCGTTAATTACGCAATGCTGTACTAGGTCATCATCCCCCGGACCTTTGCGGAATTCGGAACACCGGATCCGGGCCGAAAAGCGTCCGGTTCATTTCCTCATCCCGGAGTCCGTATGCCAGATAACAGGAGCACCATTTCCTGCGGCACAGAAAGCTCTCTTCAAACAACTCCTTCCGATGCCCTCCATACCAGTTTTTGCCCGATGCCCCGCTGATATTGCATCTGCGGACATTTCCGTCGGCCTCCACAAAAAGCCGGTTGAGACACAGGCTTTCATCTGCGGGAACATGCCGGAGCTCTCGGTCAAAATAGGGATCTATGGATTGGAACAGCCGAATTTCCTTTTCTGTATAAGGGCGTTTCAGGCCGTCCATTTTGTTGACCCAGAGATAAATCTCGTCAGGGAGCATTTCCCGGAGCCTGCGGAGCAGATCTATATTACCCGGCACCCCAACTGCGCCGGCGCAAAGAAGGATACCTTCCTCCCGAAGCCGAATGCATTTTGCGGCAAATTCTTCGCAGGCCGTCATCTCCGGATGGAAGGAAGCCCAGAGACGAAGCTTTTCCCGCGCGCCCCCGAACTGATCGAAGATTTTGAGAGAGCGTTCGGCAGAGAAGCTCAGGTTGGTCTGCGCTCCCGCTGCCTCCAGAACATCCCATTTCGTCAGGCCGCCGAGTCCCTCCCAATACCATGGGTGGACCAGGGCTTCCCCGTAGGGTACAACCATCAGGGCGCGGATGCTCAGATATTCCGCGCTTTCCCGCAGACTTTCACAGAACCGGAACCATTGTTCCCGGTCATCTTCCAATTCCCGTTTAGAAATCCGATGCTTGGAAAAAGGGCAATAGCTGCATTGATAATTACAGCTCTTTAAGCTGCCCCGGTAGAGGACTGTACGGCGTTGGTCCTGTACGGCTCCCGGATTCTCTCCACAGTGTGCCAGGTCATCGGCACAGAGGGATTTCGTTTCAGCTTCACAGCGTTTGAAACTGCTGCATAAGAGGTCAGTTTGTCTGTCCATGCGCTGTCTCCCATTCTGCCATTTTTTCGCTGATTTCCCTGGAAATCAGCTGCGGGCCAAGATAATCGGAAAGGCTGAGCCCGTCATCCGTCAGTACCAGCCAGCCGGATTCTGCCTTCCGCTGTGCCGGATCACAGCACACATCCCGCAGCTCTGAACCGCAGTTGGTCCCGACTTCATCAGGAGAGCTCTGCTGCACAAGATACCCCTCCTCGATCCACTCCGACAGCAGCGGAAATTCTTTCAGGATCCCCGTGCCGAAACGCTCCCGATACCTGCCGATATCCAGTCCAGGCCGGATCAGGAGATGGCGGATCACATATCTGCGTTTCTGTTCCTCACGGGAAAGTACGATCCCATGAGTGACAGCGGTAAAATCCTGCGTATTTTCATAAGCGTATAATTCACGCAGGCAGTCCTGCCTTGTGATGGCGTATGGGGTGCAGAAATGCAGATTCCCTACATAGCTCCGTCCGCCGCAGCCCAATGCCAGGGAGGTGCCGAAGCCGCACTCGGAGAAGGGGCGCAGATGTTCTGATTTTCCCTGAATAATCTGCTCCATAGACGCCTGTTGGGATGCTGCTGACTTCCCCCGGACAATCTGCGCTATCGAACCCTGCCGGGATCCTTCTGATTTTCTCCGTACAAACCGCCTCATAGAATCCTGCCGGAACCCTTCGGATTTCAAAAAGCCGCATGCTTCCCGATACTGCTCAAAAGCCTTTTCCGGATCCAGCACCATTCCGTCTCGCAGCTCCCTTTCCAGCCCTGCGCCGTGCTTCACATACAGAGGATACAAAAAAATCTCCTGGGGACCGAGAGACACCGCCCGTTCCAACGATTCCAAAAGAGATTGGATTGTTTGCCCGGGAATCCCGTAGATAAAGTCCGCATTTACACAGTCAAATCCAAAGGAAAGCAAAAGCTCCAGGGCTTCCAGCGCCTTTTTCCCGCTATGCCCCCGGCGCAGAGTTTCCAGTTCTCTGTCACAAAAGCTCTGGATCCCCATGCTGACCCTTGTAATGCCACGCCCCTTCAGCAACTGTAATTTTTCTCTGTCCGTCTGGTTGGGAGCCGTTTCGATCACAATGCTCCGGTTTTCGTCAAAATGCAGATAAGATTCCGTCATGGCAAAGACCCGATCCAATTGCTGCGCATTCAAAAGAAGAGGCGTCCCACCGCCTATGGTAAAATCGGAAAATCTTGTGCCTGCCGGCTCCAGAATCCGGCGGTACTGGCTCAGCTGCCGCTCCACCGCGTCCAGATACCGTTCCATTTCCTCTGTCCCGGCTCCGGTGACAGAGAACAGGTTGCAGTAGCCGCATTTCGTCTGGCAGAAGGGGATGTGCAGATACAGCCCGCAGCCCGGTCCCGAAAGACTGCCGGCGCAGTCTGCCAGACGGATCCCGGTCAGCGGGCGGTAAGCCGTTTTGTGAGGATAACTGTACATATATTGAATATACGGATTCATAGTAACAAAAAACCTCTATAAAAAGAAATGCTTATAAGGAACGGTATTGACCACAGGATGATTGATCCCATGGAACTGGCATCCGTCCTCCCCGTAGCAGGTTCCGTGATCGGAACAGCAGATGACAAAGGTATCGCCCCGTTTTCCTTTCCAATGGTCAAACAGCCGTCCCAGCTCCCGGTCCGCATAGCGAAGCGCTGCCCCGTGGCTGGCCAGGTTATCATGGGAGCACCCATCCAGATAGAAGGAATTGGGATAATGAATGGCGTCCACATTGAGGTACATAAAAATCCTCTGCCCCGGATCCGCAGCTTCCAGCTTTCTCAAAATAAAGTCTACCTGATTTTTGGTGCTGTCCTTTACCCCGCAGCCAAAGGACGGGTTCCAGTAGCTTTTCCGGAAATATCCGGGAAATACCTTTCCCAGGTCTGAGCGTTTGTCAAAAAAGGAGACGCCTCCGACACACCAGGTATCATAGCCTTCCTTTTCCAGCCCTTCCATGATCGTGCCGCCGGAAAATCCGTAAGCCCCCGGGGGCGTTTTTCTGCCCATGCCGATCTGCCTGGGAAAAAACAGCATTTCCCGGTCAGCCAGATTTTTCGCCTCATGATCCGCAGGCAGGAAACCGGCAAACATGGCGTGATGGGACGGCCAGGTAAAATTCCCCGGAGCCTGGCATTTTTTCCAGGAGCCGTAACGATTCAGCACCGGGGTTGCGCCGTCCTCCTGCTCCTTCACCGCCGCGTCATACCGAAGGGTGTCCAGACATATGAACAAAATGTCCATCTGCCCGACAACTTGATTCATATCCACGGAAGACGTTCTCCGCGCTTTGGCAGAAGAGAACAGCCGGAAAGGGACCTCTCCGGCATGCTCGTGCGGGGCTTGCCGATTGTCCTGAACTTCCATGTTATTTGCTTCTTTCTGTTTTTCCTGAACTTCCATGCTATTTGTTTCTTTCTGGTTTCCCTGAACTTCCATATTTTTTGCTTCTTTCTGATTTTCTTGTACATCCATAATGCTTTTGCACTTTCCTGTTTGATACTCACGGCAGATTTATCCGGCGTTCAGTATACAGCCACTCCTTCATCATTTCCGCCTGATGGAGGTAGATCCGGTTCTGGTCATAAATATCCTGGTAAATGAGATCGCCCTGGCCGTTCAGTTCAATGATCCTGGGCCGCAGGCTCCCCTTTTCCAGAAGTACATCGATCCCCACGCTCCGCAGTTCCGGATAGCATCCTGCCGCACGGATGCAGAGCTGCTCCACATCTTCCATGACATGACACGGAAGCCCAAGCTCATTCCCCTTTAAAGGGTGGTTATTCAGATGCAGATTGGTAATGGGACCAGAAGAAAGACGGGCCAGGATAAAATCCATCCTCCCGTCCTGAACCACTGCCCGCAAGTCATAGGATAAGCCGTTGTGCTCCGCCTTGGCATACCACCGTTCAACGATACAGCCCAGTTCCAGAAGCCGCCCGATCATGGAAAGTACCTGCTTCCTGTCCGTAAACCGCCGGAGCCGCTTCGTATTGACCAAACGTCCGGTTTCGGGATTCTCCATTGCGCAGGTGTAGAGGATCATCCGGCCGGAGCGGGGCTGCCAGCGGAAAGCCGCCGCTCCGGCGGCACCGGAACCGCAGACCGGTTTAATAAACACCTGAAAAATGCGGCGACGCTCCATAGAATCCAGCAGCAGATCCGCCCGCCCAACGCCATCCAACGTCTCAGCCACTGGAAGCACAGCCTGCCCAACGCTGTCCAACGTCTCAGCCACTGGGAACACAGTCCGTCCGATGCCATCCAACTCCTCGGTCACCGGAATCCCGGCCTCTGCCAGCCGCCTTTTACACGCTCTTTTATCCAAAAGAGCGAGGATATCCTCCGGTTTGTTTAAAAACGTGATCTGCCGTTTCTTCCCCAGTTCTGCCAGCCATTGCAGCTTTTTTTCATAATCCTGCGCCAGGATATTCAACTCATCCAGGCAGCAGCTTTCCCACAAAGGCGGGTCAATTTTCAGAAACACGTTTTCCCATGCGGTTTCATTCCAAAAAGGATCTGCCAGAGCCGTATCATCTCGAAAATCATTTTTCAAAACCAAATCCTTCCGAAGCGGACTTGCCGGCGAATCCGCGCTCCGGAAGGGAAACTCCTTCCAGTCCAGCAGCCGGAACGATATCCCTTCCGCCTCTGCGCCCTTTTCCAGATAGATGGTCCGTTTTGTACCGGGACTGCCGAGGAGAACTGCCTGCCTCATTCGGTCAGCATGGCGTTCATCCAGATCTCGCCTTTGTATTCCTCCGGCTCATAGCGCTCCGACGCGTCAACCTTCGCCGGAAGAGCCTGCAGATCCTTTACCATGCCCTCTGACATATAATGAAAATGCACATCCAGCTCCTCGATATTGGGATAGGAAGGAATCGTTTCCAGGAGCAGGGCGCCGCCCTTGTCTGTCAGGGTGCCGTTGGCCAGATCCAGTACCTTCAGCTGCTTCATATATTTGCATTCCAGCACTGCCCGAACCAGTTCATCCTGGATCTCGCTGTCCTCAATCCCCAGGTGCGCGAGCTTTGGAAAATCCGACTTTTCGAGAAGGGTTTTGATGGTGTCCGCGCTGCCGTCAAATCCGTAATCCTCAATTCCGATGTAAAGAACCAGCTTTTTCAGATTCGGCAGTTTGGCATTCTGGATCTCCTGGATCACCGACACCGGAAGCCCGCCGCAGATGATAGTCAGAGATTCCAGTCCCGGATGGCTGATCTCTCCCAGCACCAGCTCCGAGCTTCCCTTGACAGTCAGTTCTTTTAAGTGAGGAAGGGCCTGCCAGAGCCGGCTGTAATTGCCCTGGATGATCCAGGAAACCTCGCACTCCTCATAGTCCATGTCCCCTACAAACAGACTCTCAACATGGGAAAACCGTTCCTTGTTCTCCACGATCTGATCCAGGATGATCTGGCAGCTGTCGTCCCAGGATTCACCCCAGCATCCAATCACCAGACCTGATACCTGGGGAAATTCCGGATCGTTCAAGATATCCTCCACCATGGTTCCGGGACCCTTTCCGTTCTCAAACTGTTCATAATCATACACATATTTTTTACTCTTTCCCATAAAAACCTCCTTTGCGGCAAGATGCAAGGCATCGTGAACAGCAGCTGCATTTTTCTTATTATTATACGCAATTATACAGTGGGGTTCAACTGTTTTTTGTCCTATAGGAGTTACTGTTCACACCCTTTGGGCGCTCCAGTATCCAGCCTATTTTAAGTCGCCTTCGGTGAGAGGCTGGATATTATGGCAAATGTTACTTTACTGACCGGACGCCGTGCAGCAGCCGCGGGCTTCGCAAGCGAAACGCAATGTCCTGCGACTGCTTTTGTCAGATTTTGCATTGTGCCATGTCATGTTTTATACTGTGGATTTTCCATTCCAGATGCTATACTGATTAAAAAAAGGAGGCCGCAAAAAAATGAAATATTTCAAGAATATGAGAAACCCTGTACTACCGTTGGAATACCATGTGCCGGACAGCGAGGCGCATGTGATGCCGGACGGGAAGCTCTACATCTACGGAAGCTTCGACGACCGGGAGGATGTATTCTGCAGTGAAAAATATCACGTTGTATCCACGCCGGATATGGAACACTGGACGGTCCATGACGTCTCGTTCACCGGGCAGCAGGTTCCCTGGTTCAACAATCCCGAAGCGCCGAAGTACCCCGGGATCGACTGGTCGAGGCCCACGCCCTTTATCCGGAAAATGCTGGAAGCTGCCCAGGAAAACGGCGATGACATGAAGGAAAAATTTGAACAGGACGGCGAAAAAGAGAAACCTGCATTGCTGTTCGCGCCGGATTGCTTGGAGCATGACGGAACCTATTATCTCTACTTCTGTATGCCCGATGACAGCGAAGGCGTGGCGGTTTCCAACCATCCGGAGGGTCCGTTTACGAACCCGGTACAGCTTCCCTGCGGCGGGATCGACCCGGCCGTTTTCATTGACGATGACGGGCAGGCTTACTATTACTGGGGACAATTATTTTCTCACGGCGTCAGACTGAATCCGGACATGGTATCATTTGACCCGGACGGAATCCGGGACGATCTGGTCACGGAGGAGGAGCATTTCTTCCATGAGGGCTCCTCTATGCGGAAGATCGGGGATACCTATTATTATGTGTACGCCGATATGGAGCGGGGGAAACCCACGTCCCTCGGCTATTCCACAGGCAAGTCGCCGCTTGGGCCGTTTACCTACCGGGGGATCATCATCGACAACGACGGCTGCGACCCTGCAAGCTGGAACAATCATGGTTCCATCGAATGCGTCAACGGGCAGTGGTATGTGTTTTACCACCGCTGCAGCCGGGGCGTGCGGCAGCACCGGAGGCTCTGCGTCGAGCCGGTCACGATCCATCCGGACGGAACCATTGATGAAGTAAAGATGACCTCCCAGGGGGCCGGAGCGCCGTTTGCGCCAGGGGAAAGGATATACGGCTATCAGGCCTGCGGGCTGAAAGGGACGGTATATATTGGAGCTGAGGACGCGGCGAGACAAAACAACGTTTTACCGGAAACGGAGACAGCCTCCGAAGCCGGAACAGGCAGTGTATATCCGGAAAAACTCACCTGCGTCTCACCGGGGGATGAAATCATCTTCCGCTATGTGAAAAAGGACACCCCATGGTCTGGGATAGAATGTACCTGCGCCGGGAGCGGAAGGCTGCAGGTGTTTCTGGATGATGTGGCGGCGGGAACCGTGGCGGCCGAAGGAGCGCCAGGAAGCATCCAGACCGTGTCTGCCGGAATCTCGGCGCCGGCGGGAGAGTGCGAGCTGAAACTGAAAGCAGAAGAGACCGACGGACTGGAGATCATGGAGATCGTATTATACTGAGCGCCGGCAAGATAAATCTGCCGCTCAGTATCACAGGATGCGTACAGCCGCATAAGGAAAACAGCAGCCCATTGCCGCAGACAATTCAAAATGCGGCCTGAGTTACAGGTCACGCCCGGTGAAGGTGTGACCTGCAACGATTGACTACCCCGCTGTGGAATTGATTATTGCATCAATCAGATTTTGAATACTTTGTTCTAATTTTTCATTTCCCCAGCCCAATTCCCATTCTTCGTTTGTGCCGGAATCAGAGATGATATAGATACCTGTTGCCTTGCAAGAACGAAATTTAGCAGTCGTAAACAATCCGGCTCCCTCCATTTCAACACATTTAGCACCTTTTTCCTCATAATACCGAATACTCCAATCCGTTTCCACATATCCCGCATCAGTGGTCCAGTGATAGCCTCTATGATATTTCAGCCCCGCCATATCCATCTCTTTGCATAAAGCTTCCGTTAATTCTTTTGATGTTTCTATAATCTCATCATGAAATCCATACAATCCAGCAATGGCTGTATCATGAAAAGCGCCATTGGAAATGACATATTCTCCAATCCTTGTACCAATCCTTCCTCCGGCAAAACCAACATGGATTAATTCTTTCACCCCGGCTGCAAATAAATCTTCTGCTTGTGTCGCTATCCCTGGAGAGCACATTTCACCTTTTACAAACCCAATTTGGGTATTGTGAGTCATCACATAAAGTTCACCGCCAACTTGATATTTTAATGCACCAACATTTCTCGCAAGCGTTGTGTCATATAAGCTATCCGCTAAGAGATACACGCGGGACGGTATCTTGCTTCTAAGCTCATCATAATTAAGACCCTGCAATTCGCACTCTTTTTTTACAAGTTGGACAGGCGCGTTATAAACCTCTGGATCAATGTCAAAATGTCTTTTTTGCATAACCTCATAAGAAAGTATCTTTCCATTTGCCACTGGATAATCTACATGCGTCTTTTGTACGTAATGCCTTTTCCTGTAGAATTCTCCTGCGGGTAATGATGCCTCTATTTCAACACTTCCGTGGCTTTTAATTATTTCATTTTCCAGGTAGTCCATAAGTGCGGAACCAATTCCTGCCCCCTGATGTTCAGGAAGCACATATACTCTTGAAATACGATTTCCCTCAATAGTGCCTGTACCTGCGATCGTTTCCCCATGTGTGATCACATAGGTCTTTTCTTCTGAAATATCTTTTTCAATATTAGCCAATTGATGCAGTTCCAAAAAAAAGCAAACTACTTCTTCCGGATAATAGTTCGTATAGATCTCTCGAATCGTAGTACTTACAATATCCGTGATAATTTTCGCCTGTTCCTTTTTCGCTTTATGTATCATTCTTTTATTGCTCATCCCTATATTCCTTTCCGATCCGCGGAATGTCTTCTTTTACATACTGCGGCACAGCTGGAAATATTTTAGAACAATACAGCAAAAAAATCAATGAAGTGTTTTCTTTTTTGACAGAACGATTTTTACCGGTTACTATTCACGGTGCCTTGCGCCCTGCTGCAAGGCATCCGTCTTTAGCATGGACAAGCACTATATGACCTATTTTTGCTCCCGGTATTCCGCCGGAGTCATCCCATAATATTTCTTGAAAATCTGCCGGAAATTCCCGGAATCCATATACCCCAGCTCCTCCGCAATGGCCGAGACGGAAAGCTTCGGATTCATCAGCAGCCGTGCGGCCTGCTTCATTTTCAGCTTCTGGATATTCTGGCTGAAGCTCATTCCGGTGCAGCTCCTAATGATTCGCTGGATCTGCCGCTCGCTGTAATTGAAGAAATCCGCCAGCTCTTTCAAAGAGATCGTCGTATAATTTTCCTGCATATATTTCAAAATGAATACTACATTTTCATCATGCCCCTGGGAGTCCGCCTCCGGCACGATCACGTTGGAGCCGTGGTTGCGGAGCAGGACGATAAAAAACGCACCCACGATGTTATTCAGGAAACGCTCCTTATACTGATGATTTTTCAGAAATTCCCGGTAAGCATAGAATACAAAATCAAAGATCTCCGGATCCCCGCCCGTGCGGAAAAACAGGTAAGGGTGAGTTTTCGAATGATACAGCGTATGTGTAAAAAAATCCGACAGCACGTCATTATCGGATAATACCCCGAAAAATACTTTTTCGAAGGTGCTGGTCCTCAGCACGATATTGATGATGATGCAGTCATCCGAAAATGCACTGATGGCATGTACAGTCTCCGGGGCTATGATCAGCTCTGACGCATAAATTTAATTTTATTTTTCTAAGCTATAAAAACATTACATTTTTAACAGCTTTTTCTTGGTTTTCTGAATCTCAGGGAATAGTATC
>NZ_JBQIKP010000027.1:0-61120 GCF_056796775.1 Schaedlerella sp. | reverse complement strand
CATTAAATATTGTTGCTGAAACAAATATTATCAAGTATTTTCAGGATAGACACATACTAGCTAAAATGCATCCTTGGAGATTATCATATCATAAAGATTTTTCTGAACAGGAACTCAAAATTTTAGGTGGAGCTCTCAGAGACTTGGGTTATGATGATAAAGAGTATACTGCTGATCAGCTGAAGGTTCTGGCAAGGAATAAGGAACGAAATCTGGAAATTATGAGGCAGTTGCGGCAACTTCGGCTTGACAAAAAACCAACGATCGTCTTTGCTTGTTCGGTTGATCATGCCAAAATGTTATCAGCAATGTTAATGCTTGAAGGGATTCCTAATAGCCTGGTTTTAGGAGAGATGGCTCCAATGGATCGGAAACGTGCAATAGAGGCTTTTAAAAAGAAGGATTCCGGTGTGGACATTATCATTAATTATGAAGTGTTAACTACGGGTTTTGACTCAAAGAATATTAAATGTGTTTTTATTACTCGGCCGACACATTCAATTGTTCTTTATAGCCAAATGCTAGGGAGAGGACTTAGAGGGCCGCTTATGGGCGGCAATGAGGAATGCACACTTATAGATATAGATGATAATTTGCAAATGTTTGATAATGAGACTGCATTTTCTCACTTTAATGATTACTGGAGAGTTTAGGAGGAAGACATGGGAAAAAGCATTGTGGATATTAGAAATATGGGTGACGCGCTTAGAAATACTGGCTATAAAAACATTGAGAGCGCTGTGTCTGAAATAATTGATAATTCCGTAGAAGCAGGGGCAGAAAATATTTTTGTTATTTTGCGGGAAGGAGTTGCCGCTTCTGGAAGAAAAGTTGTTACAGAGATCGGTTTTTTGGACAATGGGGAGGGTATGGACTCCGATGTTTTGGGAAGCTGCTTAGGTATTGGAGCATCGACACGTCAGGCAAGAAAAGGGATGGGGAGATTTGGAGTCGGATTGCCACAGGCTTCATTATATGCTTGTCCTGAAATTGAAGTGTATTCTTGGCAGGGAGGCGTAGAAAATGCTCAGAAAGTATATCTTGATATCAATAAAATAAAAGATGGAGAGCAGACGGAAATTGAAGATCCTATACAGGAAGCAATTCCTGAACCATACGCTTCCTATATCAGATATCAAACAATGCTTGAAGCATATGATTTTTCACAATCGGGAACATTGGTTATCTGGAAGAAATGTGATCGAATTAATCCTAAGACACGTGGCCCATTAACAGAAAGATTAGAATTTAGTTTGGGACAAAAATTCCGGTATTTTATACATGATGAAGTAAGCAAAATAAAAATAGTTTGTGATGAAAATCCAGATGCCGCAATTGATATAGTGCCTAACGATCCATTATTTTTGATGGAGGATAATTGCGTGCTTTGTGATCCTGAGGAACCAAAACATATATATAAGGCGGGACAGAAAACGAATATAGAGGCACCTTTTGAATTATATACAGCAAAAGGAACTGGAACAGGAGAGGTAGAGATTCCAATCAAATATATTAATAAGAATGGGCATTTAGCGACATCGCCTGTAACAATAAGATTTTCAATTGTAAAAAATAAGTTTTATGATAAAACAGCATTTCCTAATGGAGATCCTGGCAATTATAGATTAGGGAAGCATGCTGCAAAAATGGAGGGCATTTCTGTAGTAAGAGCAAGGAGAGAAATCGATTTTAGGCGTTTTGATTTTTATAGTGTAATTAATAAACCACAGCATAGATGGTGGGGATGTGAAATTATTTTTGAGCCAGAGCTGGATGAGGTATTTGGAGTTTCAAACAACAAACAGTATGTTGAACTAAAGAAAGTGGATGTTAATGATTTGGATTCTGATGAGGTTGATATTTCACCTATTTGGGATCAATTGGCGGCAACGATTATTCCCACAATAAAAGCCATGTATGCTCAAAATGAAGAGACTAGAAAAAATACAAGAACTTTTGATGGAAATAATAACCCTAGTACTGAAATAATAAATACAGTAGAAAATGATCCGGCAACTACAGATTTTGATGAAGAAGACGAGGATGTAGATGTACCTTCGGCAGAAGAAGTTGCGGAGACAGGTAAAGAGGAATTAAAAGAGCTAGGGTATGAAAATCCGACAGATGAACAGGGGACTGCGTTTATCAATAATTCTGTTAATTTTGTTTACGCTGATAAGGGAGAAAGAAGTCCAGCATTTGATTATAAAGCTGTTCTTAAAACAACAGTTATTACAATAAATACAAGCCATAAATTTTATACATCGTTCTTAAGTAAAATATATTCAAATGCAGAGGTAAAGATAACATTTGAATTATTCCTGGCTTCTTTAATTCAATCAGTGCGAAAGACGGACTCATATCAACTGGTTGAGAATGACAGGCTTATGACAACTTGGTATAATCGTTTGAATAATTATATTTCAGAGCAGCTTAACCCAAGAAATACACAGTAGAGGATGAATTTTATGTCTATACTTATTTCAGATGAGATATTAGATTCGGTAAGAAGAGAATTAAAGGGTGCATTATCTTCTGTACAGATAATTACAGCTTATTGTAAAGAACCTTCTTTTTTGCATTTAGATGGCTACATAAATGATGGAGTTAAGGAAAAACGTCTGCTTGTCAGATTCAGAATGGATGATATTCTGAAAGGAAGTACCGATTTCTCTATAATAGAATGTGGAATAAGAGCAGGCTGGCAAGTTTATATTCGTTTTGACTTGCACGCCAAGACATATATTATTGATAATAAGAGAGGATTAATTGGCAGCGCAAACGCAACTAACTCAGGGCTGAGTATTGGAAAAAATAGAAATATGGAAATAGCGACTTTGGTTGATATAGAACCAAAGGATGTTGAAAAGATCAATAAGTTGTTTGATGATGCTATTTTAATAGATAGTGCGCTGTTAAGAAAGCTAAAATCTCAAATAAATGCAGTAGGGAAAAACGGACAACAAGAAATTTATAGTTGGGATGCGTCGATAACGACTATGTTTAATCCTCATATTGATACTTTATTTTCATATGAACTACCTGAGGACTTTAACTTAAGAAATGGTGAATATTTTTCTTTTTTAGATGAAACATATAATGGAGATATTGTAAAATTTAAGGAATTATTTAGATGGAGCAATGCATATTTATGGTTATTAGCTATATTAAAAGAAAACAAAGGGTGTTTATATTTTGGCACATTAGCTGAGAAATTACATAATATACTTATTTCCGATCCTAAGCCATATAGAAGAGATGTGAAACAGATGTTAGCAAATCTTTTGAGTTTGATAGATAAATTAGGTATGGAGGAAATCGTGATTGACCGGCCTAATTATTCTCAAAGAATAAGTTTGAGAAAATAGACAATTGTGAAAGCACTTATGGATATTTAAAATCCTGAGGTGGTACAAGAAGAACAAATTGTCAAAAGTAATTGTAAAATTGAAGGGGGGATATTTCATTTTGGTAATTGAGAGCGTTATGTTTATGTGATTATAGTAGTTTGAGAAATGATTGTAAATGGTAAGTAGAAAAGGAGATATAAGTATATGAAATGGGAATCATATTCGCATCCGATTTCGGATGTACGTGATTGGGCGGACAATGAACGTCTTGAATTAAGACCAGATTTTCAGAGGAATGAAGTATGGACACAGGCGGCACAAATAATGTTGATTGATACAATTTTGAAAGGAATACCCATTCCAAAGATATATATTAAATCAATTGTGAAGAATGAAAAGACATATAGGATTGTGGTGGATGGACAACAGCGTTTGACAGCTATTTTAAAGTTTATTCGCGATGATCTTCCATTAAAAAAGCCATACAAAGGCGAATTTCTTAATATGAGATATAGTGATTTGCCAGAAAGTGTCCATGATGATTTTATTCGTTATAAGATTGATATTAACGAGATATTTAATCCATCAGACGAAGAAATCAGGGATCTTTACTCAAGAGTAAATAAATATACGGTTCAATTGAATAAGCAGGAACTTAGAAAAGCAGATTTTCCAGGTGACTTTATTTCACTTGCAGAAAAAATATCTGAGAATTTGTTTTTTGATAATTCGAAAATTTTTAGTGTAAAACAAAGAAGAAGAATGTTGGATGTTGAATTTATTGAAGAACTATTAGCGATAATATTAGAAGGAGTGCAGGATAAAAAGGACTATTTAGATAAAGTATGCGAAAAATATATTATTTTGGATAATAAGGAAGATGTTGAACAAAAATTCCTTGGAGTAATAGAAGATATTTCGCGGATTTTTGATTTGGAAAAATTCCCGATATGCGATACCAGATTCAAACAGAAATCAGATTTTTACTCTCTCTTTGCATGTGTTTTGCTACTGAGAGAAGTAGGAGAACTGCAGACTGACAAACTAGAAGAAATACGTGATGAATTAAGAGTAATGGACGAATACATCGGTCCTCAATCAGATGATGAAGAGTATAGAGAATATGCTACACGTTGTCTAAGTGATGCCAATTCTATTGCTAATAGAAATTGGAGAACGGAGTTTATGAAAAAAAGAATGGATATTCTTTACGAGGGATGATTATGGAACTTTACTTAAAGAAAAATCGAGTGTTCTATTTTGACGGAGAAGAAGTTGTAGCAAATTCAGGACATAGCTATGAAATTAGTGATAGATTAGGTGCGGGTGGGAATGGGGTCGTTTATGAATGTATTGACCAAAATGGTTCACTCTATGCAATAAAATTTCTACTTCATTTTACTGAAAAAAGTAAAAAGCGATTTGGGCAAGAAATTTCATTGATGAAAAGATTACATCATCCACATATTATTAAATATATTGATGATGGATTCATAAAACTGAGAGAAAATAGACGGTCTTTCCAAGAACAACAAGCATTGTTTGTAATCATGGAAAAGGCAGATTTAAATTTAAAAGATTTATTGTCTCAAACATCTAAAATACCGTATGATATCTATGCGCCACAGTTTCGTGGATTATGTGAAGCTTTAACGGAAATACACCAATTTGCTATACATAGAGACATTAAGCCGGAAAATATTCTGGTAAAAGGTGAAACATGGGTTTTAAGTGATTTTGGATTGTGCGAGTTTTTGAATGCGGATGAGCATTGTGATATAACAGGAGAAAATGAAAAAATTGGTCCTGTTTTTTGGATTAGTCCAGAGGCTGTAAATAAATATTATTTTGGGATGAATGATATAGGAACATATTCAGATGTTTTTCAATTGGGAATGATATTTGCGTTTGTATTAATGAAGAGGTTCCCGGGGGGCATATTGAGTGAGAATGATTTTATAGGGACAGATGAATTTATTGGAAGCGTTATTTTAAAGACTTTAGCTAATGACTATACAAAAAGACCAGAGAATGGTAAAGAATTATTGGAATTGATAAACGATGCAACAATTAATAAATAGTCGTTGAATTGCTTTACCTAAAAGAGCACACAAGTCCCTTTATCTGTATATACAATTTGAATAAGTGTACGGCTTAGCTTGTGAGAAATTTGGTTTCCTTAGACAAAAAATACTATTTTCCGGAAATTATCAGAATAACTTTGAGTTTTAGATATGAAAAGGGGGCGCGGCTCAAGATACTTTCATTTTTGCAGGCTAAGGCCCTGTTGGTGTATGAATTTTATAAAATTGCTAAATGTATTAAAGGGATGTGATACAGGAGTCAATATGGACAAGAAAAAAGTAACGAACATGGAAGTGAAAAAACAGAATCGGAACCGGGTGTTCCGCTACATATACAGACACGGCACGGTTTCTAACCCGGACATTGCCCATGAGATGAACATGAGCCTGCCGACGGTGACGCAGATCACAAAGGAGCTGATCGAAAAAGGGCTGGTAGAAGAAAAGGGCGAGCTGCAGTCCACCGGAGGCCGCCGGGCCAAGGCGCTGTCTGCGGCTGTGAATATCAAACAGGCGGTGGGGCTGGACATCACAAAGAACCATATCAGCCTGGTACTGACCAACCTTGCCGGTGAAATTTTAAATTACGAACGGATCTACCAGCCCTATGCATCGGAGGATCTGTATTATCGGGAGGTCAATAAAAAGCTGGAACGCTTTTTAGATGAAAGCGGCGCGGTCCGGGAGCGGATACTGGGGATTGGGATCGCTTTTCCGGGAATTATTGACCTGGACAAGAGGATTGCCGAATCGCATGTACTCGGTGTGGAATCTGTGTCATTTGATCTGGTAAGCCGTTTTTTCTCCTATCCCTGCTTTTTCCTGAATGACGCGAATGCTGGGGCCTATGCGGAGGGGATCCGCCCGGATGGGCCGGACAGATTCTTTTATCTGTCATTGAGCAACACGGTGGGAGGCGCCGTATTCTACCGCAATGAGCTCATGCAGGGGGATCATTTCCGATGCGGAGAGGTGGGGCATATGACGGTGGTTGCGGACGGAGAACCCTGTTACTGCGGGAAAAAGGGATGCCTGGACGCTTACTGCTCTGCGTCGCGCTTATCCGATGCGGCGGGTGGAAAGCTGGAAAGATTTTTTGCGGCACTGGAACGAAAAGAAGAGGAGGCCGTGCGGCTTTGGGATCGATATACGTCCTATCTGGCAATTGCGGTTAACAATATCCATATGGTCCTGGACTGCGATATCATCCTGGGCGGATATGTGGGAAGCTACGCAGAGGCTCACATTCAGGATATCTGGAAAAAGGTATCGGAAAGAAATACATTTGCGGAAAGCGGTCCGTTTGTAAAGGCATGCAGCTATGAGCTGGGGGCGGCGGCACTTGGGGCGGCATTGCAGGTGACAGAAGATTTTGTGAAACAGATTTAAATAGAGCCAGGAAATGTATTTTTGTGAAGAGACTTCAGAGATGGAGTCTCTTTTTTTGACGCTATAGGACTCTTGGCTTGCCTGAATTTTTAGACATTGTGTTGTTTCCAATTGGCGCATGTACATTTTGAACAAAAAGCAGAGATCTGTTTTGTGTATATTACCGAAAATCAGATTTCGATATAGAATCTGTTGACAAAATAGATCTTCCGATATAAAATTAAAAACATAATAAAACTATTTAATAAAGTATACAACAAAGAAAGAAGGAGGACACTATCATGGAAGGAACAATGAAAACCGCAGTGATGCTGGGAATCGGCAAGATGGGATTTGAGGAGAGGGAGATTCCGAAGGCAAAGGACAACGAGGTACTGGTCAAATTGGAATACGTAGGGATCTGCGGAAGTGACCTGCATTACTACGAGACAGGAGCTATCGGCGACTATGTAGTAAAACCGCCCTTTGTACTCGGACATGAACCGGGAGGCACTGTGGTAGAGGTGGGAAAGGACGTGAAGCATCTGAAAGTGGGAGACCGGGTGGCACTGGAGCCGGGCAAGACCTGCGGACACTGCGAATTCTGCAAGACCGGACGCTATAACCTCTGCCCGGATGTGGTATTTTTCGCAACGCCTCCGGTGGACGGCGTATTCCAGGAATATGTGGCCCATGAAGCAGATCTGTGCTTTAAGCTGCCGGACAATGTGAGCACACTGGAAGGGGCTTTGATCGAGCCTCTGGCGGTAGGCTTTCATGCGGCAATGCAGGGCGGCGCAAGAGCGGGACAGACGGCAGTTGTCATGGGGGCAGGCTGTATTGGCCTGGTCACGATGATGGCACTCAAAGCCATGGGCGTGTCCAAGGTTTATGTAGTAGACATTATGGAAAAGCGTCTGGAAAAGGCACTGGAGCTGGGAGCGGACGGTGTGATCAACGGAAGCAAAACCGATGCGGTAGAAGAGGTGATGAGGCTGACGGAAGGAAAGGGATGCGACTTGGCAGTGGAGACCGCAGGAACACAGATCACTACGGTACAGACCATCCATATGACCAAAAAGGGTTCCACGATCGTACTGGTAGGCTACAGCAAGAGCGGTGAGATGACCCTGCCCATGAGCCTGGCGCTGGATAAAGAGCTGACCTTCAAGACTGTATTCCGCTACCGTCACATTTATCCGATGGCAATTGACGCGGTTGCTTCTGGAAAAGTGAATCTGAAAGGGATCGTGACAGATATATTCGGGCTGGATGAAGCGCAGAAGGCAATGGACTACAGTGTAAACAATAAGGCGGATATCGTGAAGGCTGTTATCCGTATCAGAGAAGAATAAATTATCGGATTCAGGTGTATTCAGGTACTGCGCTCAGAGCCGGAATCAGCAGGCTCTGAGCAGTCAAAACAATGAATGTCAATGAGGACAGGGAGGACCATGATGGAACAGAAGGAAACGGATGTAAAAGTACCATTGATCAGCAAGATCGCTTACGGTATGGGCGACGTGGGGTGTAATTTCAGCTGGATGTTTGTAGGAAACTTTTTGATGATATTCTATACGGATGTATTTGGAATCGGAATGGGAGCAGTTGCGGGGCTGATGCTGTTTTCCAGATTCTGGGACGCCATCAATGATCCTGTGATCGGCGGGCTGAGTGATAAGACTCATACCCGTTGGGGAAGATACCGTCCCTGGCTGCTGATTGCGGCGCCCTTGACCGCCGTCGTATTGATGTTGACCTTCTGGGCGCATCCGGACTGGCCGTCTAACGTAAAAATTGTGTATATGGCGATTACTTACTGCATTCTCGTACTGGGCTATACCTGCGTCAACATTCCCTATGGAACCCTGTGCGGCGCTATGACGCAGAACATCGAAGAGCGGGCCAAGATCAATACCTTCCGTTCCGTCAGCGCCATGATCGCGATCGGCATCATCAATATCGTCACAGTTCCGCTGATCGCGGCCCTTGGAAATGGAGATGACAAGAGAGGATACCTTCTGATCGCGGTCCTATACGGATGTATCTTTGCGGCATGCCATATCTTCTGCTTTGCAAAGACAAAAGAGGTGGTAGAGGTGCCGGAAAAGGAAAAGACCTCCTTGAAGATCCAACTGTCTGCCGTTGCGAAGAATAAGCCCTATATGATCGCGGTTGCGGGGCAGTTCCTGTTCGGAGTCACTCTCTATGGAAGAAATGCGGATGCATTGTATTATTTCACCTATGTGGAAGGCAATCAGGCATTATTCAGTACATATTCACTTTTCATCATTGTTCCGGCTATCATCGGAGCTGCCTGCTTTCCGCTTGTGTTCCGTCTGACCAATAATAAAGGCCGATCCGCTTCAATCTTTGCGCTCCTGACAGGGATCAGCATGTTCTGTATGTATTTTTTCACGGTTGGAAGCTCACCGGTTCCGTTTTACCTGTTCTCCTGCCTGGCACAATTTTTCTTCTCCGGGTTCAATACGGCTATTTATGCGATCGTACCGGACTGCGTGGAATATGGGGAATGGAAGACCGGACTTCGGAATGACGGATTCCAGTATGCATTTATCTCTCTGGGAAATAAGATTGGAATGGCAATCGGCACCTCCGCCCTTGCGGGCGTCCTAGGAGCTTTTGGATATGCGGCGAACCAGCAGCAGAATCCGGCTGTACTTGCCGTGATCAAGCATTCCTTTACCACGGTTCCGGGAATCCTCTGGATCATAACGGCTGCGGTCCTGTATTTCTACCGACTGAGCCGGAAAGCGTACAATGAGATCGTAAAAGAGATCCAGGAGAGGAAGGAAAAAGGAATCGTTCCTGGTCACACCTTAACCGGGCGTGCCCAGTAACTCAGGCCGTCATTTGAAATGTCTACGCTCCGCTTCGGTCTGCGCTAAGCGAATGTCCACTGGATGTTCAGTGCCCTGCGGCTATAATCAAATTAATGGGTTCACATCTGCTTTGTGATATGATACACTAAAAACAGTCATTCGGAAGAAATGTATGAAAATATAGACTGGACATGGAAAATATATAGATAATTTCCATATTTAAACTATGATTTTAAATGAAAGAAGGTTTTTTCATGTACATAGCAGATTTACATATCCATTCCCGTTATTCCCGGGCGACCAGCAAGGACTGTACGCCGGAATATCTGGATCTTTGGGCAAGGCGTAAGGGCATCGGGATCGTAGGAAGCGGGGATTTTACACATCCGGCATGGCGTGAGGAGCTTGCCGAAAAGCTGGAGCCTGCGGGAAACGGCCTTTACGTATTAAAAAAGGAGTACCGGATCGAAGATAATACGGCTGCAGACACCATGCAGCCGCATTTTGTCATTACCGGGGAGATCAGCTCGATCTACAAGAAATATGACCGGGTACGGAAGGTACACAGCCTGATCCTCCTGCCCGGGCTGGAAGAGGCAGAGGTAATCTCACGGAAGCTGGAAGCCATCGGAAATATTCATTCAGACGGAAGGCCCATCCTGGGACTGGACTGCCATGATCTGCTGGAGATCCTTCTGGAATTATGCCCAGAGTCGGTGTATGTCCCGGCCCACATCTGGACACCGCATTTTTCCCTGTTCGGCGCGTTTTCCGGCTTTGACACGGTGGAAGAATGCTATGGCGACCTGTCCTCCCATATCCATGCCATGGAGACCGGGCTGTCCTCTGATCCGCCCATGAACTGGCGTGTATCTGCCCTGGACCGCTACCAGCTGATCTCCAACTCAGACGCCCACTCTCCGGCAAAGCTGGGGCGGGAGGCGAATCTGCTGGATATCGGTTTATCCTATGGAGAGTTAAAGGATGCGGTCCAGACCGGAAAAGGACTGGAAGGCACCATTGAGTTTTTCCCGGAGGAGGGCAAGTATCATTATGACGGGCATCGGAAATGCGGTCTCTGCCTGGCGCCTACGGAAACGGAAAAGTACGGGGGGATCTGCCCGGTCTGCGGGCGGAAGCTGACGATCGGGGTATCCCATCGGGTGGAGCAGCTCTCCGACAGGCCGGAGGGGTATCAAAAGGAGCACGCCGCGCGCTTCGAAAGCCTGGTTCCGCTGCCGGAGATCATCGGCGCTTCGGTAGGACTCTCTTCCGCCAGCGCCAGGGTAGAGCGGGAATACCGAAATCTGCTCCAAAAGCTGGGACCGGAATTCCCCATACTTCGGGAGATCCCGTTGGAAGAGATCCGAAGCGTGTCCGGAATCCTAATCTCGGAAGGGATCGGAAGATTGAGAAAAGGCGAGGTTACAAGACTGCCCGGATTCGATGGAGAATATGGTATCATACGGCTGTTTACTCAGGGGGAGCTGGATGAGCTGGAAGGACAGCTGAGCCTGTTCGAAATGGTTGGGACATTGCCGGATGGAACGAAGTCCGGGCAGAGGTTCCCCGAGGAAGCCGGTAAGAGTACCGGTGACAACGTGCAGAAAATGGCAGAGCAAATGCAGGCTTCAGATACAGGAATCAACTGCGAGCAAATGCGGGAGCTTTCGCAAGGATCTGTAGAACCGCGGAAACGTGCTTCGGAAGTGTCGGAGAAAGGAAGGACAGCCGGAATCTCTGCGGGAATTGCAGGAACAGCGGAGCCAGCCAGATATACATGGAACGAAAACCAGCGTAAGGCCATTGAGTCGATCGACCGGGTCGCTGCGGTCACCGCCGGTCCGGGGACTGGAAAGACGGGCACGTTGGCGGCTCATATCCTTTATCTTCTGGAGACAAGGCGGGTAAAGCCTTCCTGTATTACCGCAGTGACATTCACCAACCAGGCGGCGGGAGAGATGCGGGAGCGGATACGCAGGCAGCTGGGGAAGGGGACAGCCGCGAGAAAACTGCAGATCGGTACATTCCATTCGATTGCCTGGAAGGTATTGAAAGAAAATGGGGTAGAGTTTTCCCTTGCGGGAGATATGGAGATGCGGGATCTGGCAGGCAGGATCATAAAGGCGTATGGTCTGGATATGTCAGTCTCCCGGTTTCTGATGTGGATTTCTAACTATAAGACGGGGTTGAATCCATTAGTGGATGCACGGAGAGAAACAGAATCAACGCATGACATGCCTGATGACACGGAAAAGCTGAAAACTGCATTCCACGTATATCAGAGGAGCCTTCGGGACTGGAATGCTCTCGACTTTGACGATATCCTTTTGGAAGCCTTACGGCTTGTGCGGGAGAAGGCGGAAGAAAACAGAAAACATGCGGATGCGGGGCAGTTTTCCTATCTCATGGTGGATGAATTTCAGGATATCAGCCCCCTGCAGTACGAGCTGATGAAGGCATGGAACGAGGGAGGAAAGGAACTATTTGTGATCGGGGATCAGGATCAAGCGATTTACGGCTTCCGCGGAGCCGATGCCGGGTGCTTCCAAAGGCTTTCGGAAGAATTTCCTCAGACCAGCCGGATCACCCTGGAAGAAAATTATCGTTCTGCTCCTCAGATTCTGTCAGCGGCCTCCGAAGTGATTTCCCGGAATCCGGGAGGAAAAAGGCTGCTGAGGCCAAACAGGCCGGAGGGTGTCCCGGTTCGGATCGTGGAAGCAGACAGCGAGATTTCCGAAGCGATTTTCGCGGCAAAGGAGATCAACCGTCTGGCCGGGGGAATCGGGATGCTGGAGGCACAGGAGATATTCCCGGAGAGCGAGGGGCGTGCGAGGAGCCTTGAGGATATTGCGGTATTGTACCGGACCCGGCGTCAGGCAGATCTTTTGGAGAACTGCCTGAGAAAAGAAGGGATCCCCTATGTGGTGGCCGGCCGGGATGATTATCTTATGGAGTCTGCCGTGCGGGGGACAGTGAGCTTCTTCAAGAGTCTGACACAGCCGGACAACCGCCTGGCCGGGCAGACGGCATTGAAGCTCCTGTGGAACCTGGAAGCCGGCGACATGACCGAGAGCATTTATCAAAATATGGCTGAAAAGTACCGGCCCTTTATGAAAAAGAAAAAGCCCCAGAAAATCCTGGATGAATGGATGAAAGACCTGAATCTGGAAGAGAAGAAAGGCATGGGAAAGCTGTACCGGACAGCCGTCTTTTACCAGACGATGCCGGAATTTACGGAGGCGCTGGATCTGGGAGTGGAGAGTGACCTGAAACGCTGCGGGGAGAAACGGTACACGTCGGGCGCGGTGACGCTCATGACCCTGCATGGTTCGAAGGGGCTGGAGTTTCCGGTGGTGATGATCTATGGAGCGCGAAAGGGAATGCTTCCCTTTGAAAGTGAAAAATACAGTTCGGATGAAGAGGAAGAACGCCGCCTGTTTTACGTTGGACTTACCCGGGCAAAAGAGGAATTGATCCTTACCACATCAAAAGAAGAATCTGCCTTTTTGAAAGATATTCCAAAGGAAATAGTGAGCAGGGAAAAAGCTCGTTCGCATAAGAATATGGGAAATGGCAGACAGATGAGCCTGTTTGACTTTATGAAATAAAAAGCTGCCGGGGAAGGAAATTTGCACAGAGAGTCTTGTGGAAATGCCTGCTTCCGGCGGACTCTTTTACACATCAGTTTTTTTCACAGTATCATTTTTTACGAATGTTGGATTTCAAAGTTTTTTCCAGATCCTGTCCAAGCGCTAATTCTGGAAAGTTTTGAATACAGTAATCTTTTATATTTTTAGCAATATCAGAAAAACCATCTCCAAAATCAGAAAGATTTTTCACCAGATCAAAATTTATCTGGTCTATACTAAAATAATCATGAACCAGATTATTTCGTTTCGTTAAAAAATCTACGGCTTTTTTTTCATTTTCTGTTTTCGGAATGCCTCTCTTAAAGTATTGGCGTACATAATACCGGAGAGATTCTTCGTATGCCGTTCCTTTTTCCGCTATTTCGATAAATGCCATAATGTCACGGAACGCCTGCTTTGCTGATGGATGATCACAAGGTTATTGTATACTGTTTTTTCAACACTTTCCGGTTTTATCTGCACATGAAACCCCAGCTCCTGGATCTCATTCGGAATGTCTACCATGCGCCCGTTCCTCCTCTTTTTCTAATCTTGCTTTATTGATCAGATAATCCCATCTCAAATATTTTTTTCTGATCTCCTGGCGTTCCAGATACCGCTGATAATTTCTCGTGATGACATACAATTCATCCCGCAATGCTTTTGGATAATAATCTGTCATGGGGAAGGCGTTCAA
The DNA here is from genome assembly GCF_056796775.1 of Schaedlerella sp. Classification (NCBI taxonomy): domain Bacteria; kingdom Bacillati; phylum Bacillota; class Clostridia; order Lachnospirales; family Lachnospiraceae; genus Schaedlerella; species Schaedlerella sp. The sequence goes on along the minus strand of NZ_JBQIKP010000027.1, from coordinate 47,146 downwards.
GATACCTGTTGCGAAGATATAACCTTCCGGCATGTAAGAATATTCCAGAATATCACACGGCAGTTGCTCCTGTTCGAAAAATTGGCTGCAGAAATCATAAATATCGCAGCGCTTCAAAAAATCATTACAATATATGATCAGATCAATATCACTGATTCCAGGTTTGAAATCCCGGCGTATAAAGCTGCCGAATACATATACATTGTAATCACTTTCATCAGGAAACGCCTGAATCAGTTCTGATTGAAAACGTACCAGAAGTTCCCGCCGTTTCTCCCAGGAATCCAGTTTCATTCTATCACCTCGCCGCAGTCCAGTTCCTATTAATATTGTGCCTGTTTTACGAAAGGATGTCAATAGAAAAAACTAAAGGTCAGAAATTTGGAAAAAAAGCCGTTTTTGTTCATGCATGCAAAAAATCGTGTACTATATCCAAAGGAAACAATACCAGGTCTGATAAAGGATTCTGGAACTGGACAGAGTGCCGGTACAGGAATATTACAGTGCATCTCTGATGGCAGGGATATCGGGGGTGGCTTTGGCTCTGTGCGGGGGAGATGGGGAGCTGCTACAGTTCTAAAGAGTTTTGGATACATCGAGAGGGTAGGATCGAATAAGTCAGGATATTGGAATGCAATAAAGTAAGTCCCTTACAAAAAAAGCTGCCCTACCGCCGGCAGCTTTTTTTGTTCGATCAGATATCTTCAGTCCTTCTTCATCTTCATCCTTTTGATGACCTTCAGCCGTGTAAATTCTTCTCTGTCCTTTTCCTCCAATGCATTCGTGATGCTGCTGACCAGCTCAGTATACATGGGGATCGTGATGTTCTGCAGCGCGTTGGCGCGCTTCTGTGTCTTTTTGATATTGGAAGCCAGCCGGTAGGCCGCATTTTCCACCATGGACAGCTTTACGGTCAGATCCTTTACCTTCTGGAATGCCTTGGTCGCCTGATCAATGGATTCCCGGGTGGTACTGAATGCGTACGTGGGCAGGTCATGGACCGGGGTGTACTTCACATGGGGAATCTCGGTTCCCATGATGCTTCGGGTACGGATCGAAATGGAATTTTCGATCGGAACCGTATAGGCGAGCTGAGAGACCATATTGATCCCGTGCTCGATATTGGCACGCTGCAGGCACTGGTAGGCATAGGTAAAGGTGCTGTCGATCTCATCCTGGATATCCCGGGCTTCGTCGATCAGCGACATCAGCTCGCGGATCAGGATATTCCGCTTCTTATCCATCAGGTCATAGCCCTGTCTTGCAAGCGCCAGTGAGTTCTTCGCCAGCATTAGATTTCCTTTGGTTGGAAATGTTCGTGGATCCATAGGGCACAGCCTCCTTTACTCGTCTTCCTCCGGCATCGGCTTGTAGTATTTATCCAGGATCTTCGTGTCCACACGGTCCAGTTCTTCCCTGGGAAGGCGGCCCAACAGCTCCCAGCCAAGATCCAGAGTCGCTTCCATGCTCCGGTTTTCGTTCACGCCCTGCCCGATGTAGCGGGTTTCAAAATCCTTTCCGAATGCCAGGTATTTCTTGTCTGTAGGCGACAGCTCGTCTTCGCCGATTACAGAGGCCAGATTCCGGGCGTCACCTACCTTCGCGTAAGCGGAGAACAGCTGGTTGGCCAGATCCTGGTGGTCCTCCCTGGTGTAGCCGGCCCCGATGCCGTCCTTCATCAGACGGGACAGGGAAGGCAGGATATTGATGGGCGGATAGATGGACTGCCCGTGGAGCGTCCGATCCAGTACGATCTGCCCCTCCGTGATGTACCCGGTCAGATCCGGGATCGGATGGGTGATATCGTCATTGGGCATGGTCAGGATGGGCAGCTGTGTTACGGAGCCGCTCACGCCCTGGACGATGCCGGCGCGCTCATACAGGGTCGCCAGCTCACTGTACAGATATCCCGGGTATCCCTTTCGGCTTGGGATCTCTCCCTTGGAGGAGGACACCTCACGCATGGCCTCGGCAAAGGAAGTCATATCCGTCAGGATGACCAGGATATGCATATTTTCTTCAAATGCCAGATACTCCGCAACCGTCAGCGCCACCTTGGGCGTGATCAGACGTTCCACCACCGGGTCATTTGCCATATTCAGGAACATGGCTACATGATCGGCCACGCCGCTGTCCTCGAAGGCACGACGGAAGAAATCTGCCACATCATGCTTGACGCCCATAGCGGCAAATACGATGGCGAACTGTTCGTCCGACCCCTCTCCCAGGGAGGCCTGCTTTACGATCTGCGCCGCAAGCTGGTCGTGGGGAAGGCCGTTTCCGGAGAAGATCGGCAGCTTCTGGCCGCGGATCAGGGTGGTTAGTCCGTCGATGGCGGAGATTCCGGTATGGATATAGTTTCTTGGATATTCCCGTTTTACCGGGTTCAGGGGCAGGCCGTTCACATCCCGCCGCAGAGCGGAGGTGATGGGGCCCAGGTCATCGATGGGCTGGCCGATGCCGTTAAAAGTACGTCCCAGCATATCCGGGGAGAGCGTGATCTCCATCGGATGCCCGGTAAGCCGGGTGTGGGTATTTTTCAGGGACATATTTTCAGAACCCTCGAATACCTGGATGACCGCGCGGTCCTCGTAGATCTCCACGATACGCCCGATCTTGCGCTCCTTGCCGCCGATCACAAATTCCACGATCTCGTCATAGAACGCACCCTGCACGCCCTCCAGGACGATCAGAGGGCCGTTGATACTGCTTAAGCCTAAATATTCAATTGACATGGCATCATTCCCTCCTTATGCATTCTTTTCCAGGACGCGCTGGTAAAATTCGTCGATATCGCGATGGTACTGAGTGAACATTTCCAGGCGGTCATTGGGTACATCATACTTGATGGAAATGACCCGGTCGAAGATGTTCTCCGACTTCAGCACGGACATCGGATGCCCCATGGTCACAAGCGCACGGGACTTTTTATACAGGTACAAAATGGTTTCCATCATCAGGAACTGCTTTTCCATGGACACGCAGGTATCGTCCTTGTGGAAGGCGTTCTGCTGCAGGAATCCCAGACGGATGACACGGGCGATCTCCAGGATCAGCTTCTGGTCGTCGGGAAGCACGTCGCTTCCGATCAGCTTTACGATCTCCAGCAGGCTGCTCTCGGAGTTCAGAAGGGCCATCAGCCGGTTCCGGTAGTCTACGAACTTCGGTGACACCCGGTCCTGATACCAGGGCGCCAGGTCGGTCAGGTATTCGCTGTAGCTGGTGAGCCAGTGGATGGCCGGGAAATGTCTTGCATAGGCCAGGCTCTTATCCAGCCCCCAGAAGCAGCGGACAAATCGTTTGGTGTTCTGGGTGACGGGCTCGGAGAAGTCTCCGCCCTGGGGGGAGACCGCGCCGATGATGGTCACGGATCCGTCCGTATCGTTCAGGTTGTGCATCATGCCGGCCCGCTCATAGAATGCGGACAGCTTGGATGCCAGGTAAGCCGGGAAGCCTTCCTCGGCGGGCATCTCCTCCAGACGTCCGGAGAGCTCTCTTAAAGCCTCCGCCCAACGGGAGGTGGAATCCGCCATGATGGCTACGTCATAGCCCATATCCCGGTAATATTCCGCCAGCGTCAGTCCGGTGTAGATGCTGGCCTCACGGGCAGCCACCGGCATGTTGGACGTATTGGCGATCAGGGTGGTCCGGTCCATCAGAGGATTGCCGGACCGGGGGTCGGTCAGCTCGGAGAATTCCTCCAGAACCTGCGTCATCTCATTTCCGCGCTCGCCGCAGCCGATATAGATAATGATATCTGCGTCAGACCACTTTGCGATCTGATGCTGGGACATGGTCTTACCGGTTCCGAATCCGCCGGGAATGGCGGCTGTACCGCCCTTGGCGATGGGAAACATGGTATCAATGATTCGCTGTCCGGTCACCAGCGGAACCGATGCCGGGAAACGGTTGTTGGTGGGTCTTGGCACACGGATGGGCCAGTGCTGGGTCATGGTCAGTTCCTTCGTGGAGCCGTCTGCCAGCTGCAGGGTGACCAGTGTCTCGTCAATGGTATATTCGCCGTCTGAAACGACGCTGATCACGTCTCCCTCCACGTCCGGGGGAACCATACATTTGTGTACGATGGCACGGGTCTCCGGCACCAGGGCAATGATCTCGCCCGGGGTCAGATGATCGCCGACGGAAGCGACGATATGCGCGCGCCACTTTTTCGCGCGGTCCAGAGAATCCACGCTGACACCGCGGGTAATGAATGCGCCGCCTGTCTCGGAAATCTTTTCCAGGGGACGCTCAATCCCGTCGAAGATATTGTTCAGAATGCCGGGAGCCAGGGTCACGGACACGGCGCTTCCGGTCGCAATGACCTGGTCGCCCGGACGGAGCCCGGTGGTTTCCTCATATACCTGGATCGTGGTCATGTCCTTATCCAATGCAATGACCTCGCCTACCAGCTTTTCCTTTCCGACGTATACCATTTCCTGCATATGGAAGCCTGTATTGCCCTTCAGATAGATGACGGGGCCGTTGACACCATAGATTGTTCCGATATTATCCAATTCCGTCACCTCCTGTAAAGATAAATCTGTCATACTCGTTGCGGAGCAGGGTGGAAAATGAGTTGTCGATCAGGATATTGCGATCCCGGATGACAGCCCGTGTCCCGCCGATAAAATCCTCTGAGCTCAACGTCAGCCGTGTGCCGGTTGCCGCCTCCAGTGCGGCCTGCCGCGGCTCGTCAGAGGGATTGATATAGATGGTCATCTCTTCGCCCGGGGCAAATGCGGTTGCCTTGCGGATCGATTTGATGAGATAGTCCTCATAGGCGTCTGTCTGCATATATTCTTCCGCCAGCTCATGCGCTTCTTTAAAAATCTTGTCTTTCAGCTCGACCTGTACCTTGCCGGTCTTTCTTTTCAGCTCAAGCTGTGTCCTGGCGTTTGCCTGATTCAGCATATGCCTGGCGTTGGACTGCTCCGCCTTGATACGCGTCTCAGACTGCCAGCGCATTTCCTCTTTATGGTCCTTCAATACCTTTTCCAGGGCTTCGCGGTAGTTGTCAATGATCGCATTGCCTTCCGCCCGCGCCTCTTCCATGGAGGATGCCTGTAAATGTGAGAGTTTTTCTTCCAGAGTCAAGAGGGGTACCTCCTTTTATATATGTTCTTGCTGCTGCCGTTTGGGGCCCCTGCCGTGTATTCACAGGGAACCGGCTGTTTACTGTGAGCATCCGGCCGGGGTGCGGACAGTAACACAAACGGCTCACTTATAGCTTTAGTCCGATTGCTTCGGTTACATAGGATGTGATAAAGTCTTTCTTACGGCCGGTTCCGTGCCTGTCAGGAATCTCGATCAGCAGGGGCATCTGCCGTTCCAGACGGAACTGGTCCAGGATCTCGGGAAATTCCTGCCCGAACTTTTCCGTCAGAAGAACGATGCCGATGGATTTATCCGTCAATGTTTTTTCCAGTGCCTCCCGGAGCTCGTCGCGTTCATGCACCACGACGCCGTCCACGCCTGCCAGACGCATTCCTGTATAGGTATCGACATTATCACTGATCAGATACATCTTCATCTTACAGACTTCCCAGGATCATGAAGGAGATGATCAGTCCGTACAGACATACACCTTCTGCCAGACCTACGAAGATCAGGGACTTACCAAGAACACTGGAATCCTCGCTGATCGCGCCCAGCGCCGCACTTGCCGCGCTTGCTACGGCGATACCGCCGCCGATACAGGATAAACCGGTAACCAGTGCGGCTGCGATATAGCCAAGGCCCGTTGCCATAGCTGCCTGAGATGCCGCGTCCTCTGCCGCGTGTACCTGCGGGCCGCCCAGCAGCATGATGGACGCGATGGCAAATGCTCCGAAGAAAAAGAAGGCATTGACTCCGATGGCTGTCTTATAGCGGTTCTTGTTCTTTTCACCGATCAGATAATATCCGAAAGGAATGATGATGCTCAGAATCAATGCAGCGATAAATACGATTTTTGTTGCGGTTGTCATAATAAAATCCTCCTAAATATCAAATAAATTTTTTAATGTGTATTTTTCTTTTTGCTTGTCTTTGTATATGGATCAAATGCACGTCCGGAACCTTTGTAGAACCGGCTGAACATCTCATAATATTCCAGTCGGAGCACCTGGATTCCGACGATCAGTCCTTCCATGCCGCATACGAACAGGTTGCCCAGGATCACAACGATCCAGTTGGGATTGCCTTTTTCCACGCCTGCCAGCATCAGGACGACCTCCATCATGGCCGCGTGGCTCACTGCAAACGCGCCGATACGCACGAAGGAGAGGGTGTTGGAAAAGTAGCTCAGCATCGTCTCGAACAATTCGAAGAAGCCCTGTACCAGGAACATGGCCTTGCTCTCTTCCATTTTTTCCGCCCGCTTCTCGATCTTTTTGGTCAGGGGTTCCTTGAACAGGATCACAAGCAGCGGCACTCCGAACATCACAGCCATGACGATACCGCCCGGTGTCTTGTGTCCGGTCATGAATAATACAATGGTCACAACAATGGACGCATAAAATACGAGTCCTGCCACGCCGTTCACGTCAAACCAGGCATCGCCCAGATCATGGCACCGGAACGCGTTGATGATATGCAGGATCATGGCCAGTATGATGATCCCCATACCAAAGGCGACGGCGACAACGAATACGGTGTTCAGCTTGCCGACGAAGGGCAGCATGGTCATATGCTCGATGGGCCTCAGCCAGACCGCGTCAATGATATCCTCAAATCCGAAGATGCTTCCGAACATAAAACCGAATATCGTGGAAAAGATACCTGCCGTGGCCACGATGCCTGCCAGCGGGATCCTTTTGAACCAGTACAGCAGTCCGCCTCCGATGAGCAGCAGAAGCCCCTGCCCCACATCTCCGAACATGGCGCCGAAGATGAAGGAATAGGTCAGGCCCACAAACACCGTCGGGTCCATCTCGTCATGGGACGGAAGCCCGTACATCTGGACATACATCTCAAAGGGCTTGAACAGCTTCGGATTTTTCAGTTTGGTCGGAGGCGCGCCGAAGTGGGTCTCACGGTCGTCTACGACCACAACAAAGACCTTGTCGTCGTTTGCGATATCCTTCTGGAACTTTTCCAGATCCCCCTCGGACATCCATCCGCACAGGATATAGTAGTCTTCCTGATTGTCCTCCATCCGTGCGGCCATCTTGCGGACATCAAAGTTATTGGACAGCTCTTCCAGACGCTTTTTCGCTGCCACAAGCTGGGGTGCCCGCGCGGAAAGCAGCTGCGCGGCTTCCTTTTCCAGCTCTTCGATCTGGTTCATATTTTTGCTGACCTCACGCTGCAGCTTGTGGTAGGCATCAGCCGGAGTTCCCTCAAAGATATCCGTCAGCGTGATCCGTTCAAAGTGCAGGGAACGGAAAATGGCATCGGACTTCTGCGCGTCCCTGGGAGAGACGAAGTAGGCGCCGTATACATAGCTTTCATCCCGTTCACCTTCCACGAAGATGGACTCCAGGTCCTCCATCAGATATTTCTGCATCTTATAATAATATTCTACCGGGATCTTTCCGAAGCGGTAGGTAATGTACTTGTAGTTCAGCACCTCGCTCAGATTACAGTCCAGCGGCCGGAAAGGAGCGATGACCAGCTGGCGGTTATGAAGCTCTTCGATCTTCTTTTTTAACTTTTCTTTTTTCTCCTGCAGGCTTTGATAGTCCGTGCTTGTATTTCGGATCAGCTCAAACATGCCGTCCAGTCCCAGCTTGGTGTCCGGTGTGATCTGGTCCGGGTCTTCCAAAAGGGCGGTAAACTGTTCTGCCTGTCCCAATGCCTCCCGGTACGGATTGATCTCCATAAAGGGCCTCAGATTATCGACGGTCTTCAGCTCGGAAAGCGCGGATTCCAGCTGGATCTCGTACTTGGAGAGATAGAGATCAATCACGCGGTCGATATCATCGCGGGGGCCGGAGATATTGATGAATTTCATTTTTACAATCATTGCGTCTTACCTCCAATATAAGCCAGCGTCTCACTGGATGATAAGCCGTAGCGGATACATTCCAGGGCGGTCGTCAGCTTTCGTAGTTCTTCCTCTTTTAAAAACAGATAAGTAGTGATCGCGGCGATGGAATACGGGTTCTGCCGCCGTTCCCCCCTGTACAGGCGGTCCAGGCATTCGGAGTACATCTGCTCGATGGTAAGCTTCTGCCCGAAGTCATAATGCCGCGCGTAGGATGTCTTCCGGAGCAATGCCTCATATTCCTCGATGCCTGGGGCCTCGATCATCTCCTTGATCCCCTCGGCCGATACCTTGTAGTGGATCGGGACGAGAAGGGTGTAGATGTTGGCGGGTTCCATATTGTAATACTTTTTGGCCCTGTAGATCCACTGCAGATTCAGCAGGTCGATCTTGGAACCGCATATTTTTGTATAGAACGCCAGCTCTTTTTTTCGTAATATTTTTTTTCGCTTTTTCCACAGTGTGGAAAGATTGTATTGGCTCAGTGTCAGGTCGTAATCATAGAGCGTGACCGCCGGATTGTCCAAAAGCCTGTGCAGAGGCTCATAGTACTCGGTATCCTTCAGATTTTCGATCAGCTCATTGGTGGTCCTTGAGGTGATCAGCTTCTCGATGGAGATCTGGGTATACCGGTCAAAAAACTCCTTTTTGTAGTTCAGGTCAAAGGGCTCGGCATAGCGGTTAATCACGATACGCAGGCAGTAGTTGATCAGATCGATCTCGTAGCGCTTCACGTAAAGTGAAAGAAATTCCCGCTGCTTTAACCCACAGAAGCGGTAGATCTTGGAGTATTCGTGGTAAAGCTGCCGGGTCAATATCTTTTCGATATCGCCGCGGTGCAGCCGGCTTTCGTCCAGCAGATTCAATACGTAGGCGTAGGAGGAATTATCGCGCAGATAATTGACTGCGTCCGGTACGCTCTGCAGTGAGGCGATCTCTTCAAAATTCTCCGTTGTCAGAAGCCTTGCTTCCATGGCTTTCAGCTTGGTTACGATTCCACTGTAGGCTAGTAGATTTCCCATGCTTTTATACCTCTGTGATCCGTTTTAAAATTGTCTGTGCATACCATGTGTGCCGTTCCTCGTATTCCTTTTCGAGAGCAGCGATGGTATCGTTGCGGCCGCCGATCTGCGCCTTTAACAGCGCGCTGGTCTTCTCGGCAAGGTCATGCTGGATCTCCAGGATTTTTTGGTTCGTCCTCGTTTCCAAATCCGTGTCAAAGCGGTTTCGCTTTTCGCGGTACTCGTGGTCGAGGATTTCCTTTTGCGCTTCCGCATGCTCAACAATTGCAGAAGCGGCAGATTCTATCTCAGATAGCTTTTTTACAATAGATTCCATAGTAGCCTCCCCATGTAGTTTGTGAGTGTGAAAAAGTTTATAGTTTCTTTCTTGTTTTTTCATTATTATCATACTCTTTTTTTCGAAAAAAGCAATGTTATTTTTTACAAGGTTAAACAGAATTTTAAATTCTTTTTTGTTTAAAATGCGAAAAGATATTTTAATAGGTAGAAACAGGGGCGGGAAGAATTGTGGTTTTGGGGAGGGGATGGTATAATAGATTCCGTCCCAAAATGATTCAGATTGTGTCGGGATGGCAGCCTGCTCCAAGAAGCGAAAGAGCTGTCGATGATAAGAGAAGGAGAAATGCTATGAGACTTCGAAATATACCCCATGCGGACAGTGTGGTGCAGTCCCATGAGGCTGTGATTATGGATGCGGAGAGCCGGAGGGGCCGCTGGCAGCAGGTGTTTGGGAATGACCGTCCCATTCGGATTGAGATCGGTATGGGAAAAGGGCGGTTTTTGCTGGGAATGGCACAGGAGCATCCGGAGATCAATTATATAGGAATGGAACGGTATTCCAGCGTGCTTCTGCGGGCGCTTGAAAAATATGACAGATACGGACAGAAGGGAGCGTGTGAGGAACCGAAAGAGTCTGACGGAAAAGGCTTCCATGCCCTGGACAATGTACGCTTCCTTTGTATGGATGCCTGTGAGCTGGAACAGGTCTTTGCGCCCAGAGAGGTGGACAGGATCTATCTGAATTTTTCAGATCCATGGCCCAAGGCGCGGCATGCGCGGCGGCGTCTCACCTCATCCGGTTTTCTGGAAAGATACGCCCGGGTGCTTGTGCCAGGCGGAGAGCTGGAATTTAAGACGGATAACAGGGCGCTCTTTGACTTTTCGCTGGATCAGGTGGAAGGAACGGCCGGATGGGAGCTGAAAATGCATACACGGGATCTGCATCATAATGAAGTGATGAACGCGGGAAATATCATGACGGAGTATGAAGAAAAATTTTCTGCAATGGGGAACCCGATCTTTAAGCTGATCGCTGCCGTAAGCTGCTGATATCGGATGCATAAAGTGAGGAATGGATGCATTTAATAAGTATCGGGAATGAATTTGCAAAGTTACGGATCCGCGCTTTCCTGCATATAATAAGCATGGGAAGAAAATTTTATTAGAAGTGGGAAGGGATGTGGATGAAAAGAAGAAAAGGATGGCAGAACTGCATTTGCGAAAAGCTGTACTGCAGGCCGGAGTGGAACCGGAAGCTGATGTGCCTGAAACGCTCGCTTGACGAGGTTTACAGGATCTTGAATATGGACAGCTGCCATGGAAGCTGAGAGGAAAAAGCAGGTGATGTCGATGAAAATAAGAGTGACCTCAGAAAATTACCGGCAGGAGGTCCTGGAGTCAGACATACCGGTCCTTGTAGAGTTTTTTGCCGACTGGTGCTCAAAATGCGCCATGATGGAGGACACGGTGGATCTGGCTGCCGCAAACTGCGGAGGCTGCTTCAAGGTCTGCCAAATCGAGATCGAGGATTCGGCGGACTTAGCGGAGCAGTTCCAGGTAGAGATCGTGCCGACCTTTGTCATATTCCGGAACGGAGAGCCGGTATCGGCCGCGGCCGGGGTTCTGAACCGGGAGGTGGTCCTGGATATGATACGGGACGAGATTGGACTGGAAATTTCCGGGTGAGCTGGAAAAAATTATTCTGTGTTTTTTTCGTGACCTCCGGCAATATGGGTTGACAAATATTTTCAAAATGTTAAGATGTATTATGTATGAGCTATATGCTGACAGAGGGTTCACGCCCGGGCAGGGCGTGGACCATAACTATAAATTTATACGGCAGAAAGAAGGGGAACAGACATGGGTGAATGGAAAAACCGATTCAGACGCGGTATGGTCATGGCTCTAACGCTTGCTGTGGCCGGCGGCGGAACGGCTTCCGCAGTTTCATCAATGCCAGGGGGAGAGCTTCCCGGTAATGAGGATGCGCTGGTCGGGGTATCGCTGGAGGATATCGAGGATGCCGTGCAGGGCGAGAGGAACGTCTCCCAGGAACGCTCGGAAGCTGTGGCATACTCTGCGGACGGGAAGGGCTTAAAGAGTGCGGACGCGGCGATCTATAATGCGCTCAAGCTTTCGATAGGGGAAGTGGCAAGGGGAGAAGAGACTTCGACTGCGTTTGCGCTGAAGACAAGGTATTCCGCTTCGACTCTGGCTCAGGTGGATGTCAACACGATCGTGACATACCTTCTGAATGACTGTCCGTTCGACCTCTACTGGCATGACAAGACCAAGACGATCGAGAACGGCAAAGAGACTGACGGTGTTTACTGCAAATACTATGACGACGGGACGATCGTGTTCAGCTTCAAGGTTTCCGCGCCTTACCGGGTGAGCGACGCGGAGCTTTATAAGGTGAACAGCGCATATATGGGCACGGTGGACGCGGCGAGGCAGAAGGCCCAGTCCATTGTGGATACGAACCAGAACTGTACGGATTATGACAAGCTGCTGAACTACCGCAACGCGATCTGCGATCTGGTCACCTATGATTATGAGGCTCAGCAGAGTCCGCTCTATGGGAATTCCTACCAGGTGATCAATGTATTTGATGATGATATGTACTCGAATGTGGTATGCGAGGGCTATGCGAAGGCGTTTCAATATCTGTGCGACCTGTCGGACTTTGATAACGACGTGGAATGCCATACGGTGACCGGTGTCACGGACGCGGGTGCGGGGGCCGGCGAACATATGTGGAACATTGTCAAGGTCGGCGGCAGTGACGGCGAGAGCTATCTGGTGGATGTGACCAACTGTGACGCAGGGACGATCGGTGAAGGCACCGGACTGTTCATGACGGATGAGCTGTCAGGCAGTGTGGATTCCGGTTATACATATAACAATGGGTGGTCGTCGATCACATACCAGTACGGCGGCGAATCGAGAAAGGTATACGGCAGTCAGATCCTTTCTCTGGCAAATGAAGATAATAATGAGGAAGCGAAGCTCTTTGTGAAGGGCAGCGGCAGCACCGAAACACCGGATCAGGAGGATCCGGAAGGGATCATGAGGGTGGATGTGCCGGAAGACGAAGAGGAAGAAAAGACGCCGGGGCAGTCCGACGAAGTGAAGACAGAGGGTGAAGATAAGGAGAAGACGACGGAAACTGCGTCGGAGTTTAAGTTTAATGTCACGGAACCGGTGGAAAAGGTTTACGGGGATGATTCCTTTATAGAAGCTGTGGCCGGTTATGAGGAAAGCAATAAAGTCAAGTATTCCAGCAGCGATACAACGGTTGCAACGGTAAGCAAACGCGGAAAGGTGACGATACAGGGAGCGGGTACGGCTGTGATCACGGCGGAAAGTACCGGCGGAGATAAAGCTTCTTATACGCTGAATGTCGGCAAGAAACAGTTGGCTTGGGATACAAGCGGGCTGTACGCGATAGACCGGGCAGACCGGATTACGGACAAGAATGCGACGCTTTACGGAGAGATCAAGCTGGAAGGAATCCTGCCAAATGACAAGGACCGAAATTCCGAGTTCAGCTTTGGCAGTGAAAATCTGACCGGCACATATTCGGAAATCGTGCCGGGAAGGCAGACGGTGACCCTGAACTGGAAGAAAGACAAGGAGGTTCGCCTGAGCAAGAGCGAGAAGGCTGATAATTATGAGATGCCCGAGAAGCTTCCGGAGCTGAACGGTAAGATCACATCCATCACCAGGCTTCCGGATCCGCAGATTGAGACTTCGGAGCCGGAAGACGGGTTAAAGTATAAGCTGGAGATGGAAGACGGCGTTTCTTCGGTGCCTGAGACGTTGCAGAAGGACAGGAATCTGAACACACCGCCGAAGATTGAGTCGGCGCTGAGGGAGGATCTCAGCCAGGAAGGGATTCCGGAAGAAAACGTTGCGGTTTATGATGTATCGCTGTATTGGCAGGACAAGGCAACGGATCCGGCGGAGAGCGAAGACGAAGAGAGCCTGAGTGAGGACGGCGCGGACGAGGAGAATGCAGATGCAGGAAGCCTGAGTGATGAGAGTGCTTCCGATTGGGTCAAAGTGACGGATGAAACCTTCCCGGAGGGAGGACTGACGGTTACGCTGCCGTATCCGGGCGGTATGCCGAGAAATGTGAAGGATATTGTTATAAGCCATATGTTTGTGGAAGATATGTATACATCTTCACCGGGAGAGATTGAGCATCCGGCGGATATCGAGGAAACGGTAGACGGAATCAAGTTCACGGTATATGGATTGTCTCCGATCGCCATCGGGTGGTCCTCAGAGACGACAGATACACCGAAACAGAATCCTCAGGATACGACAACTTCCGGAACGACAGGTTCGCAGAATAACCAAAATAACAATAATCAGAACAACCAGACCAATACGAATAACCAGACGAACACCAATACGAATATGAACAGGAGTCCTGTGACCGGTGACACGATGCAGATCCTGATCTATGCGGTTCTCGTCATTCTGTGCGGCGCGACGATAAAAGGGATACAGGTTTTACGCCGTACCGGAAAGAAGAACGAAAGGTGATTTTGACAGGTTCGGGCGAATAGGATGGCAGATTCAAAAATCCCCGCGGTTTCCGCGGGGATTTTTTTCTAAAGACAAGCAGGAAACTTTTGGCGAAAGGAAAACAGAATTGGAGTGGGTCATATGCCAGAAACAGCCATTTTGTGCATGTCCCGACAGGGAATTCAGAGGGATTTCAACGAACTGTTACAAATAATTTAGAAAAATTTCAAAAAAATAAAAAAAGTACTTGATTTTTTTGTCGTCATCGGATATAATAATTTTTGTGCTGTTGAGGAAACAGTACAAGATAAGAAAAATCACATATATGCGCGATTAGCTCAGTTGGAAGAGCACCTGACTCTTAATCAGGGTGTCCAGGGTTCGAGCCCCTGATCGCGCATTAGAAATCACTGTTTTTGCAGACAATAGAAGCTGTGGGGACGGTGGTTTTTTTTACCCAAGAGCCTTGAAAACACTGGGGTGGTGAGAGAGCGAAGTGAAATGCTCAGGAAAAATCCAGAAGGGATAGAAAGGAATGATACGGCAGGAATTTTTTGGGGGAATCCGGATGCTGCCGCCAAAATGGCCGCCGAAGAAATCCAGAATACGATATTGCGTTCGTATATACAGAAAAAAAGCCTTGGAAACATCAAGTTCCCAGGCTTTTTTGAGAGGCGCAGACCGGATTTGAACCGGTGAATCAGGGTGTTGCAGACCCACGCCTTACCACTTGGCTACTGCGCCTTAATCTAAAATATGCAATTGTCTCACAAACGTGCATCAATGACTCCGACGGGAATCGAACCCGTGTTACCGCCGTGAAAGGGCGATGTCTTAACCGCTTGACCACGGAGCCTTAATCATAAACAACCGCCGCCTTCATGGTGACCGATAATTATACTAGCACATAATCACCTGTTTTGCAAGCATTTTATTTATTTAATTTTGGATTTTTTTTGTGAGGCAGATTTTCCGCTTGAATTCATGCGATTTTCAGGACAAAAATTTTTTACTTTACAGTCTTTTTCTGTTATAATGAATTGCGCCGATGCGCAAGCAGGTCATCAATTTCTTAGCAGAAATTGGTGACAAATTATAATGAATTGCGCCGATGCGCAAGCAGGTCATCAATTTCCTGGCGGAAATTGGTGACAAATTATTACGAGGAGGGACACATGCAGAGGATTTTGATTGTGGAGGACGATGCGGAGAATAATCAGATCATCCGGGATTATCTGGAGGGGCATGGATATTCCTGCGCACAGGCCTATTCTGGCAGCGAGGGGAAGCTTCTGTTTTTGATGGAAAACTTTGATCTGGTGCTCCTGGATCTGATGCTTCCCGGGATTCCGGGGGAGGAGCTGGTCTCCCTGTTTTCCAAAACCGTTCCGGTCATCGTACTGTCCGCGAAGAGCGGACTGGACAGCAAGGTAGATGTGCTGTCTGCCGGGGCGGAGGACTATATCTGCAAGCCCTTTGACCTGCCGGAGCTTCTCGTGCGGATCCAGATCCGCCTGCGCAGCCGGAACCGGGACCGGAATGGGACAGAAGCGGGAGCGGCGGCAGCAGAGCAGAGGAAAAAAGCGTCCGGGAAGGAAGGCGCGGAATATGAGCGGCATGCTTACACCTACCGGGACTGGACACTGAATCCGGATACCTGGGAAATGACGGCAGACGGGCAGCTGGTGGAGCTGACCAGACATGAATTTCTGATCATGGAGCTGCTGATCCGCAATCCGCGGCGTGTCTTTACCAAACAGATGATCTACGAATACGCGTGGGGAGAGGAGTATCTTGCCGAGGACAAAACGATCAACGTACATATCAGCAATATCCGTTCCAAACTAAAAAAGAGCGGTACGGATTCCTACATCCAGACGGTGTGGGGAATGGGCTTTAAACTTTCTTAAACTTTTCTGAGCACTTTTTAAAACCTGGAGGATTATACTTGCTTTTGTAAGGAATCAGTATAGCGGAAGGGAGAAGCATTGATGAAGGAGCAGGAAAAGGGGCTGGCCGTGGAAGCGGTCTGCCTGACGAAAATGTATCAGAAAAAGGCCGCGGTGAATCGGCTTGACATGTCTGTACGGGAGGGAGAGATCTACGGATTTATCGGCAAAAACGGGGCTGGAAAATCGACCACTATGAAAATGCTCTGCGGGCTTGCAAGACCTGCGGAAGGAGAGATCCGCCTTTTCGGAAAGCCGGTCAGCGATCCGGCAGTCCGCAGGCGGATGGGCGTGCTGATCGAGGCGCCGGGACTGTACCCCAATATGACGGCAAGGCAGAACGCGGTGATGAAGGCAAGGTGTATGGGCCTTGCGGATGAAAGGAGCGTGGATGAAGCACTGCTCCTGGCAGGGCTTGCGGATACCGGGAAAAAGAAGGTAAAGCATTTTTCCATGGGGATGAAGCAGAGACTGGGAGTTGCGCTGGCAATGCTGGGGAATCCGGATCTCCTGATCCTGGATGAACCCATCAACGGCCTGGACCCGGAGGGAATCCGAGAACTGCGCCGGCTCGTGCTGCGGCTCCATGAGACGGGAAAGACCATTTTGATCAGTTCCCACATCCTGGGGGAATTGAGCAAGATCTCCACTGTCTACGGGATCATCAAGGACGGGCAGATGATCGAGCAGATCACCAGTGAGGCTCTAGAAGAAAAATGCATGGACTATTTTCAGATTGAGGCAGATGACGTCAGCCGGGCCCTGGTATTGATCGGGGAGGCATTTCCGAAGGTCCGGGCAGAGGTGGCAGACAGCCGCCTGGTACGCGTCTATGGGCTGTCAGAAGGGGCAGGACTGATCCGGCTCCTGGTAGAAAAACAGGTTCAGGTGTATGCTTCGGGTTTCCACCATATGGACTTGGAGGAATATTTTATCAGCCGTATGGAAGGGGGAAGGGCAGATGTTTAATTTATTTCGTATGGATCTGTACAGGATGAAACGAAGCAGATCGGTGTATGTCTGCCTGGGGCTGCTGCTCCTGGCATCTGCCTTTGTATATACCATGATGTGGCTGCTGGCTGTGCCCCAGGGACAGAAGACGGCGATCCGCATCGGGATGCTCACGGCTGCAGAGGCGCAGGATTATCAGATGATACTGGATGGTGTGGATACGCTGGAGATGTTCCGGCAGATCAGCCTGGACGGCGGAGCGTATTGCGCGATATTCGGGATCTGCGTGATCCTGTTTGTATGCATGGACTATAAGAACGGTTTTGTGAAAAATATCATGGCACTCTACCAGAACCGCTGGGTATATGTGGGGAGCAAACTCTTGGCGGCAGCGACCCTGAATATTCTGTATCTGCTCCTGAACTATCTGTTTGTATTGCTACTGAATGGTTTGTTTGGAAAGATGATTCCCTTGGCAGATCTGAGAGCTGTGTTGTTTTATATGGCCTGGATATGGCTTTTGACCACGGCATTTGCAGGGCTCCTGCTCCTGATCTGTGTGTGCGCCCGGAGCACTGCGGCAGGGGTGCTTGCGGCTATCCTGCTGGGAAGCGGGACGATTGTGGATATTCTGAATCAGATCTTCGCCCTCTTCCATCTGGGAGACTGGATGAAATACAGCATTTATATGACAATCTCTGCGGGGCCGTCCAAGTATACGTCCCTGCAGGATCTGCGGGTGTTCGCTCTGGGCGCGGGATTCCTGATCCTGTATTCTCTGCTTGCGGGGATCGTGCTGCAAAAGCGGGATATCTGACCGGATTCGCCTGCAGCAATCTGTGAAGGGAGGCGTTTTGTTATGATCGCTGCACTGATAATATTCATGATCCTGTGCGTGTGGCTTCTGGCGCAGCATATCCGCAGTATTCTGGAGCTTCGTTCGATCTGTGGACAACTGGAGGAAATGGAACGGGGAAGCCATATGGAGCTGGGAGTGTACAGCCGCCGGAGAGAAGTGCTGAAGCTGTGCAGAACCTTGAACAGACTGCAGAGGAAGCAGGAGCGGGACCGGATTCTATATGAAAAGGCGGAAAAACAGCTCAAGCGGAATATTACCGCCCTGGCCCACGATATCCGGACTCCCCTTGCCGGAGCTTCCGGTTATGTACAGCTTGCCGGGGAATGCGGGGAGGAGGACAGGAGGGCATATTATCTGCAGGCTGCGCAGGGCAGGCTGAAAGAGCTTGGAGACATGCTGGAGGAACTTTTCCTGTTTACAAAACTGACCGGCGGTGATTTTGAACTGTCGGTTCAGGAGGTGCAGGTGCTTCCCCTGCTCAGCGACTGTCTGGTGGGGATGTATCAGCAGTTTGAGGAAAAGGGGATCTCGCCGGAGGTTCTGTTTACATCAGAGGAACTCCGCGTATGGGCGGATGAAGAATGTCTGAGACGCATTTTCCATAACCTGATCCGCAACGCCCTGTTGCATGGTACGGGAAATCTCGTGATCACTCAAAATAGCCGGCGCCTGATTTTCGAAAATACCGTATCGGAAACCAGCAGGCCGGATCCAAAACAGATTTTTGAACGGTTTTATAAGGCAGATTCAGCCCGGAGGAAAGGATCCTCCGGGCTTGGGCTGTTTATCGTAAAAGAACTGATGGAAAGAATGGGCGGGAGCGCGGCGGCGGAGCTGGAAAGGGAAAAACTGCGCGTTATACTGGAATTCTCGAAATAATTTGTGGCTGAAAAAGGATTAAGTGTATTTGAGTCTGGACATTTTTCTTTGGTATGGTATAATATAAACGGGTTTTTATAGATGAATGGACAGATGACCCTAAAGTATTTATTTTTCAGGGCGATATTACATACGCGAAACTGACAGGTCAGAAATCATGGTTATGGAGGATGATTGATTTATGAATGAGAAAAGTAAAAACAAAGAAAGGATTTTGATCGTCGATGATTCTGAGATGAATCGTATGATCCTGGCGGATATGCTGGAGGATCAGTATGAGATTTTAGAAGCGGCGGACGGTGCACAGGGAATTTCAATCCTGCAGCAGATGAGTTCTCAGATTTCACTGGTCCTTCTGGACATTGTGATGCCTGAGATGGACGGATTCGAAGTCCTGGCGGTCATGAATCAAAAGAAGTGGATCGAAGATGTGCCTGTGATCATGATTTCCGCAGAGAGCATGCCTTCCTATGTACAGAGGGCTTATGAGCTGGGCGTTACGGACTATATCAGCCGTCCGTTTGATTCGTTGGTTGTACAGCGAAGGGTGATCAATACCATCATGCTTTACGCAAAGCAGAGGAAGCTCATCAAGATGGTCACGAACCAGATGTTTGAGAAAGAGAAGAATGCCAGCCTTATGGTTACGATCCTGAGCCATATCGTGGAATTCCGGAATGGGGAAAGCGGCCTTCACGTGCTGCATATCCAGACGATTACGGAACTTCTGCTGAAAAGCCTGCTTGGGAAAACGGACAAATATCAACTGTCCCACGAGGATATCAATATGATCACCATGGCCTCTGCGCTGCACGATATCGGTAAGATCGCCATTCCTTCCGAAGTCCTGAACAAGCCGGGACGGTTTACGGCAGAGGAGTACGAGGTGATGAAGACCCACTCCGCAGTGGGCGCCTCCATGCTGAAGGATCTGCCGTTCCATCAGGATGAGCTGCTGGTCAAGGTGGCTTACCAGATCTGCCGGTGGCATCATGAGCGGTATGATGGCCGAGGATATCCGGACGGCCTGAAAGGGGAGGAGATCCCGATCAGCGCCCAGGTTGTTTCCATGGCGGATGTCTACGACGCGCTGACCAGCGAACGGGTGTACAAAAAAGCATTTTCACACGAGACGGCCCTGCAGATGATCCAGAACGGAGAATGCGGTACGTTCAATCCGCTTTTGATAGAATGCCTGCTGGATGTGGCGGACAGCCTTCTGGAAGAGATGAAGGCTGCTTCTCTGACCAGTAAAAATGAGAAGGAGATCCGTAGCATTGTAGACGAGATCCTTCATCATGAAGAGCTGGATGATTCCAACAGCGCGCTGCAGTATCTGGAAGAGGAAAGGATGAAATATCAGTTCTATGCGTCGATTTCGAGAGAGATTCAGTTCGAGTATACGGTTTCCCCGTCCGTGCTGACGCTGACGGAGTGGAGCGCGCAGTGTCTGGGGCTCGACGAGATCACGATGGACCCGCTTAATAAAGAGAAGGTTCTGGAATCTATGAGCAGCCAGGACCGGCAGAACCTTCAGGAGCTTCTTCACAATGCGACGCCGGAAGAGCCGGATGTGCGCTTCAAATGTAAGACAAGTGTGGGCGGAAAGGTACGCGCCCGTGAGATCGTCTGCCGTTCGATCTGGTCTGACGATGAAAAGCCGCAGTATCTCGGCGTGATCGGCAAGGTGCTCGCCGACCATGATGAATAGCAGTTCATGAAAAGGCAGAATCTGACAAAAGTGGTTGGAAGAGGAAGCTTTTATATAAAAGAATTTTTTTAACAAATAGTTTTTTTGGAAGGAGTAATAATAGAGATGACAGTAAAAGAGTGTTATGAACAGATCAATGGAGACTACGAAGGCGTATTTGGCCGCTTCCGTGGAGACGAGAGGATCAAAAAGTTTGCGTTAAAGTTTCTTGCCGACGGAAGCTATGACAGTCTGTGCAGGACCCTGGAGGCCGAAGACTACAGCGAGGCCTTCCGTGCCGCGCATACGTTGAAGGGAGTCAGCCAGAACCTGGGATTCACCGGACTTTATATGGCCAGCGAGACATTGACGGAGATGCTGCGCAGCCATCCGGAGGATTATACTCCCTCCATGCTGGACGGACTGAAAGCAGAATATGAAAAGACATTCGCGGCAGTTCGGAAATTACAGGCAGAATAAAGAGGAATAGTCTATGTACCAAAAAACGAAAAAGAAGCTGTGGGTTAGTTTCTTATGCCTGATCGTGATCTGTATCGTTATTTTTGCATGGATGTACCAGTTCCTGGGTGAAAAAAATGAACAGACAGTCAACGAGATCGGAATGATCTACATGTCAGAGATGAACAGGCAGCTGGAGCAGAAGTATTCCACGATCATTGATCTGCGGAAGTCGCAGGTGGAAGGGATCCTGAAGCGTACCTATCCGGAAACTGTCAGCTACGATGAGCAGATGCTGGAGGAGATGCGTCTCAATGCCAGTGTCCGCAGTGCCGTATATATGGGCTTTTATACGGAAAACGGAGCGAATGAGGTGATCTACGGAGAGCCGGTGGAGATGGAGAATACGGAGGAGTTCCAGAGATTTCTGAATGGGGAGATTCAGATCACCTCCGGTCTGTCCGCGGACGGGGAAAAGATACTCATTCTGGGGGTGGAAGCGGAATATCCGATGAAAGACGGCGGAAAAAGCGAGCTTCTGGTTGTAGGATTCAGTATGGAGGATCTGGAAAAAGTACTCGTCACACAGGAAGAGAATGCGTTGGTATATACGCATATCATTGAGGAAGACGGAAGCTTTGTCGTAAGAACAGGATATGACGGATGGTCCAACTATTACGACTACATTCAGGACAACATCGGAGAATTCAATGGGAAGACACCGGACGCATATGTGACGGAGCTTCAGAATTCAGTCGGGAGAAATGAACCATTTTCGGAACTGGTAGTCGTGGGGAAGAGCCACAGGCATCTGTATTGTACGCCCCTTCCCGGTTCCGGCTGGTATCTGGTAAGTGTCATGCCCTATGATGTGCTGGACAAGATCATAAGCAGCTTGGGTGAGCAGCGTATCGGGCTTGTATTGGGAGCTTGCGGAACGCTGATATTCGTAGTGCTGATTGTTTTTGCGGTCTATCTGCGTGTGATTCATCAGCAGATGGAAGAGCTGGACAGGGCAAGGAAGGACGCAATCCATGCCAATCATGCGAAGAGCGAGTTCCTGTCTAACATGAGCCATGATATCCGGAC
This sequence comes from Schaedlerella sp., assembly GCF_056796775.1. Lineage (NCBI taxonomy): Bacteria > Bacillati > Bacillota > Clostridia > Lachnospirales > Lachnospiraceae > Schaedlerella > Schaedlerella sp. The sequence goes on along the minus strand of NZ_JBQIKP010000027.1, from coordinate 25,464 downwards.
TCCGATGAACGGGATCGTAGGGATGACGGCCATCGCCATGGCGAACATTCAGGATCCGGTCCGGGTTCAGGACTGTCTGAAAAAGGTTACATTATCCAGCAAGCATCTGCTCGGGCTGATCAATGACGTGCTGGATATGTCGAAGATTGAGGACGGCAAGCTGTCTCTGAATATGGACGCCCTTTCCCTGCGCGATACGATGGACAGCATTGTAAATATCGTGCAGCCGCAGATCCACAGCAAGAAGCAGCATTTTGATATTTTTGTGCAGAAGATACAGACGGAGGAGGTATACTGCGACGGAGTGCGCCTGAACCAGGTGCTTCTGAACCTCCTGTCAAATGCAATCAAGTTCACGCCGGAGGACGGCAGGATCAATATCTATCTTTCCCAGGAGGACTCTCCGGCAGGAAAGGACTATGTCAGATGCCATTTCCGGGTAAAGGATACCGGCATCGGAATGTCGCCGGAGTTTGTGGAAAAGGTTTTTGACAGCTTTACCAGAGACGAGGAGCAGGTCCGCAAGATTGAGGGGACTGGCCTTGGAATGGCGATCACGAAGTGCATCGTAGAGGCAATGAAGGGAACCATTGAAGTTCAGAGCAAGCAGAATCAGGGTACGGAATTCCATGTGACGCTGGATCTGGAGAAGGCGGAGACCCGGGTGGAGGATATGCTGCTCCCCGATTGGAATATGCTGGTTGTGGATAATAACGAAGACCTCTGTCAGAGTGCGGTGCATGCTCTCGGTGAGATCGGGGTCAACGCGGAATGGTCAGTGAACGGCAGACAGGCGCTTCGGATGGTGGAGGAACGTCATGCCAGACATGACGATTATCAGGTCATTCTTCTGGACTGGAGGATGCCGGGAATGGACGGGCTGGAGATGACCCGTGAGATCCGCAAGCTCGTGGGAGATGAGATTCCGATCCTGATCGTATCGGCGTATGACTGGAGCGATATCGAGGAAGAAGCGCTTGCGGCGGGGGCGCATGGATTCATTTCCAAGCCGCTGTTCAAGTCGAACCTATATGTCGGCCTCAGCAAATTTGCCGGAGAGACTTCCGCGCCGGAAGAGAAGACCCATGATACCCATAACTTTACAGGAAAGCGCATCCTTCTTGCGGAGGACAACGACCTGAATTGGGAGATCGCGGAGGATCTTTTGCTGGAGGTTGGATTTAAAGTAAACAGGGCGGAGAACGGGCAGATCTGTGTTGAGATGTTCGAACAGTCGGAGATCGGAGAATACGACGTGATCCTGATGGACATCCGGATGCCTGTGAAGAACGGATATGAAGCGGCGAGGGCGATCCGTGCTCTGGACCGTCCAGATGTAAACCTGCCGATCATCGCAATGACGGCGGATGCGTTTTCGGATGATGTACAGCATTGTTTGGACAGCGGCATGAATGCGCATATTGCAAAGCCGATCGATATGGACAAGCTTCTCGTCCAGTTGGAAAAGTATATAGAGTGGGGCGAATCTGCGCAGTAAGACGGACGGCGATATACTGAGCGGCAGATAAAATCTGACGCTCAGTATATTTTTGCCGTCCCTGTTGATTGGAAATAAGAAAGGGAGACGTGCATTTATGGAAATGGTACAGGCACGGGAGCTGATCTATGAATATGAAAAGCGCGACGATGAAGGCAATGTCATCGGCATGAACCGCGCGGTGGACGGGATAGATATTGACATCAGCCCGGGACAGTTTGCTGCAATCCTGGGGCACAACGGTTCGGGAAAGTCCACGCTTGCCAAGCACATGAATGCGATCCTGGTGCCGACCGGCGGAACCATGTGGGTGAACGGAAGGGATACAAAGGATCCGCGGGAGCTGATGCAGGTGCGCCAGTCGGCGGGAATGGTGTTCCAGAATCCGGATAACCAGATCATCGGTACGGTGGTGGAGGAGGATGTAGGGTTTGGGCCTGAGAATCTTGGAGTTCCCACAGATGAGATCTGGAAACGGGTGGAGGACAGTCTGAGAGCAGTAGGAATGCTGGAATACCGGACACATTCTCCCAACAAGCTTTCCGGCGGGCAGAAGCAACGGGTGGCAATTGCAGGGGTGATCGCCATGGAGCCCCAGTGTATCGTATTGGATGAGCCGACCGCAATGCTGGATCCTAACGGAAGGAAGGAAGTCATCCGCACTGTGCAGGAGCTTAGAAAGCGTCGGCATGTGACGGTGATCCTGATCACCCACTATATGGAGGAGGTCATTGACGCGGATCAGGTGTATGTGATGGACAACGGCCATATTGTGATGAACGGAACACCCAGGGAGATATTCAGCCGAGTGGAGGAATTGAAAAAATATCGTCTGGATGTGCCCCAGGCAACCATGCTGGCGGAGGAGCTTAAGAAACGGGGGCTTCCGATTCCCAGAGGGATCCTTCGGAAGGAAGAACTGGTAGAAGCAGTTGCGGGCCTCGCGCGATACGGACGGCAGGAGAACGGATAGACGCGGCGGCGGGACCGCCGCGGATCTGCGGTTTTAGATACCATCGTATGCAGAAAAGCTGCCAGTGGCAGGTTTTCTGTATGAAGCTTGGAAACAGGGGGATATGATGTCGATTCGATTGGAGCATATCAATTATATATACAGTGAAGGTACTGCCTATGAAAAGCACGCATTGAAGGATGTGTCTCTGGAGATCCCCCAGGGGCAGTTTGTGGGCGTGATCGGGCATACCGGTTCCGGGAAGTCCACGCTGATCCAGCATTTGAACGGATTGATCCGGGCATCCTCGGGGACACTCTACTATGAAGAAAAAAATGTCTATGACAGCGGATATCCGATGAAGGAGCTGCGTAGCCAGGTGGGTCTGGTCTTTCAATATCCAGAGCACCAGCTGTTTGAGGTGGACGTATTTACGGATGTCTGCTTTGGCCCGAAGAACCAGGGGCTCTCTGCGCGGGAATGTGAAGAGCGGGCAAGAGAAGCACTGGAGCTGGTTGGATTTCCGGAAAAGTATTACCGGCAGTCGCCCTTTGAACTGTCCGGCGGTCAGAAGCGGCGGGCGGCCATCGCCGGGGTACTGGCAATGCGCCCCAAGGTTCTGGTGCTGGATGAGCCGACGGCAGGCCTGGATCCGAAGGGACGGGACGATATCCTGGATCAGGTGGCGCACCTTCATGCACAGACCGGGATGACGGTGATCCTGGTATCCCACAGTATGGAGGACATTGCAAGGTATGTGGAGCGGATCATTGTGATGAATCACGGGCAGAAGATGCTGGATGATACGCCGAAGAATGTATTTTCTCACTATAGGGAGCTGGAGCAGGTCGGGCTGGCGGCTCCCCAGGTTACGTATATCATGCATGATTTAAAAGAAAAGGGGCTTGGCGTGCGGACCGATGCCACGACGGTGGAAGAGGCGGCGGATGAGATCATGCGGGCTCTGAAGCGTGTTTGAAAAACGCAGCCATGAGCATCAATGAAAAATCTTACAGCTTTGATGTTCTGAACAATATTTGAGAATGAAAAAGGAGTTTCCATGATCAGAGATATTACAATCGGGCAGTATTATCCTGCAAAAAGCTGCATACACCGGCTGGATCCCCGGGTGAAGATCGTCTGTACGCTGCTGTTCCTGGTTTCCCTGTTTGTGCAGAACAGTGTGCTGGGATACGGCATCGCGACGTTGTTTCTGGCAATGGTCATCAAGACCAGCAGAGTGCCGCTGAAATTTATCGTGAAAGGGCTGAAAGCGATCGTAGTGCTACTTTTATTTACCGTGTGCATGAACCTGTTTCTGACAAAGGGCGGTAAGGAACTGGTTCATTTCTGGATCTTCCATATCACGGAGAACGGCCTGCGGACCTCTGTATTTATGGCGGCGCGTCTGATCTATCTGATCATGGGCTCATCAATTATGACATTTACCACAACACCTAACGGTCTGACAGACGGGATTGAAAGCCTGCTGCGTCCGCTGAACCGATTCCGGGTTCCGGTGCATGAGGTGGCGATGATGATGTCCATTGCCCTGCGTTTTATCCCGATCCTGCTGGAAGAAACGGACAAGATCATGAAGGCGCAGATTGCCCGCGGAGCCGACCTGGAAAGCGGAAATATCATACAGAGGACAAAGGCCATGGTGCCGATCCTGATCCCGTTGTTTGTCTCCGCCTTCCGGCGGGCCAACGATCTGGCCATGGCGATGGAAGCGCGCTGCTATAACGGGGGGGAGAACCGGACGAAGATGAAGCCTCTGATCTATAAGACAAGGGATCATATGGCATATTTGATCACGGCGTTCTACATGGCAGCAGTGTTCGGTCTGGGAAGATTTGTACCCTTCCATTTGTGGATATTCTGAGCACCAGATAAATCTGCCGCCCAGTATAACATGACGCGCACGGCCGCATGAGGAATTATGCCGCCTTGCGGTTGCGGCTGGCGCGATACTTATGGCAGACTTCATCGGCTGTGAGTATATTAAAAAAACAGTTACGGAGGTTTTTATGAAGCGGATCAGGATCACCGTCGCCTATGACGGCACGGACTACTGCGGCTGGCAGATACAGCCCAACGGGATCACGGTGGAAAAGGTGCTCAACCGTGAACTGTCCAGGCTCCTGGGGGAGAAGATCCGGATCATCGGCGCGAGCCGTACCGATTCCGGAGTCCACGCACTGGGAAACGCGGCGGTTTTTGATACGGAGACGCGGATCCCGCCGGAGCGCATCTCCTATGCGCTGAATCAGCGGCTTCCGGAGGATATCGTGATCGTCCGGTCGGAGGAGGTGCCTGCGGACTGGCATCCGAGATACCAGAGCTGCGTCAAGACCTATGAATATCATATCTTCAATGCCGATGTACCGGATCCAACCAGACGCCGGAACACATATTTTGTATCATATCCTCTGAATCTGGAGGATATGCGCCGGGCGGCAGGATATCTCACGGGAACTCATGATTTCGTCAGCTTCTGCAATATCAGGACCAGCGTGGAGGATACGGTGAGGACAATTTATGATCTGGAGATCTCCAGGCAGGAGGTATATGGAGCAGGCAGCGGCCGGGACGGAAGGGAGATTACGATTCGGATCCGCGGAAACGGATTTCTCTATAATATGGTCCGGATTATCGTGGGTACGCTTCTGCGGGTCGGGCGCGGGTTCTATACGCCGGAACAGGTGAAGGATATCCTGGAAGCAGAGAACCGCCAGGCGGCAGGAGTAACGGCGCCTCCTCAGGGGCTGGTGCTGGTGGGGATTGAATATTTGCCACCTGTACGGTTGGATGCTCTTTGAGCATCCAACCCACCTCATTCATTCGTAAAATCCGTGCTTCGCACTTTTGTGCCTGCTAACGCAGTCACATTTTACTCATTAATGAGGTAGGCTGCTAATCCGCAGTCGCATTTTCATTGCAATAAATTGCATAAAAATGTGACTTCGGATTGCAACCGTACAGGTGGAATATTTGTAATTTCTGTGACTATTCAGGACAGCGGCAGACGGATCTGCGGTCTTTCGTTCTGAACAGCGATTGAATTCTATAGAATATATGGATCAGGAGTGTTTGCCGTACGGCAGTCATCAGTCAGGGTGACTGCCTTTTTTCAAACATAAAGGAGGGCGGACGCATTACATTTCTATTCTCAGCTATTTTATATTGTAAAAATGCACAAAAAACCGCTGGTTGACGATGGAAAAAAGATGCATATTTGTTGCATTTGCCGTATTTTTAAAATACCGCAAATTCAGGTCATTCGTCCTTTTTATTTTCAAGGCGGATTCTGTATAATAAGTAAAAAGAGGTGAGGCCTATGGACGTATTTAAAGAGCTGCCGCTGAAAAAGCAGACGTACATGGAAATGCTGTTCCAGAACTGCACGGAGGAAGTCAAGTACTATATGAGAGTCATGGAGGTGGCGGAAAATGAGACGCTGATCAAAGCCGGGGAAAGGTGCAGCAATATTTACATCATTTTATCCGGAAAGGTGACCGGAATCGAATGGCCCATGAATGAAAGGCCTTACTATTTTAAGGACTATGGGCCCGGGGATTTTTTCGGAGAGATCGAGTACTTTGCGGATCTTACCAACTACCGGATCGGGGTGATCACGGCAACAAAGTGCCGGGTACTGGTGATTCCGATGGCGCCTTATATGGATTGGCTCTGCAGCGATGTGGACGCGCTGTACCTTCGGACGAAGGAAAACATGAGCAGGCTGATCTCCCAGACGGCAGATGCCCGGAAGTATCTGTTCATTGAAGGCCGGGAACGGCTGATGATGCATCTGATTCGAAAATACGAGCAGAAGCAGCCGCTGAAACAGGTGCTGGAGCTTAAGGAAAGCCGGGACCAGCTTTCAGAGGAGATCGGCTTTTCCGTTAAGACGCTGAACCGCAATATCAAAAAGTTGAAGGAGATTGATCTGATTGATATCCAAAAGGGGAAGATCGTGATCACAGAAGCTGGATATCAGGAAATGAAGCGGCATATCGGACAATACATTTATGGTGAGATCTGAAAATGTTAGAAAGCATAAGGAGGGAGAAACGATGTATGTAGGAAAAAAAGTAACCCGTGTGGATGCCTATGACAAGGTGATCGGGCGTACCAAGTATACGGATGACCTGTGCGACAAAAGCGCGTATATTGCACAGGTACTGCATTCCACGATTGCTCATGGAAGGGTGGTATCCATAGATACGAGCGAAGCGGAAAAAATACCCGGCGTGATCAGGGTATTCACTTGTTTCGACGTGAAGGAGAAGCATTATTTTCCGACGGCAGGCCATCCATGGTCCACGGATCCGGGGCATCAGGATGTGGCGGACCGTCTGGTCCTGACGGAAGAGGTCCGCTTCTATGGAGACGACATCGCCGCGGTGGTGGCGGAGGATGAAGTGTCCGCCGCACAGGCGATCCGCGCGATCAAGGTGGAGTATGAAGAGTATCCGTTTGTTCTGGATGTACAGGAGGCCATGAAGGACGGGGCGCCTCAGATCCATGAGAAGTACCCGAACAATATTTTGAAGCATACGACCATCCGAAAGGGGAATTATGAGGAAGCGATTCAGGAACCGGGACTGACCAGGGTGGAAGGCTGGTATGAGACGCCGACCGTGCAGCACTGCCATATCGAGAACTTCATCTGCTACGCGGAGATGGAGGGAGAACGCATTACGGTGGTTGCCTCTACTCAGATCCCGCATATTGTCCGCCGCGTGGTCGGCCAGGCGCTGGGCATCGGCTGGGGGCAGGTCCGGATTATCAAGCCTTATATCGGCGGCGGATTCGGCAATAAGCAGGATATCCTCTATGAGCCGCTCTGTGCATGGCTCTGTATGCAGGTGGGAGGACATCTGGTGAAGCTGGATGTTCCCAGGGAGGACACCTTTGTATCCAACCGGGTGCGACATTCCATCCGCAGCCATATCATTTCCTGGGTACGGCCGGACGGCACCTACGCGGCCCGGAAGCTGGAAGCCTTTTCCGACCAGGGGGCATATGCTTCCCACGGCCACAGCATCGTGGCAAAAGGGGCCGGCGCATTCCCGCAGCTGTATCCCTGCGACAATGTAGAGGTTGACGCATATACGATATTTACGAATAAATCCGTGGCAGGAGCCATGCGCGGCTACGGAATCCCGCAGGCTATGTGGGCGGTGGAATGCCATACCGAGGACGTGGCGGCCAAGATGGGCATGGATCCGCTGGAATTCCGGCGGAAGAATCTGATGCCGGTGGGGTATATGGATCCGTTTTCCAAAAATGAACTGTATTCCGATACCTTTAACCAGTGTCTTGACAAGGCCATGGAAGCCATTGATTATGAGCGAAAGTTCAAGGAGTATCAGAACCAGACCGGAGATATCCGGCGGGGGATCGGCATGTCCGTATTCTGGTACAATACGGCGGTGTGGCCCATTTCCCTGGAAACCTCGTCCTGTCGGATGGTATTGAACCAGGACGGCTCCCTGCAGGTGCAGCTTGGAGAGACCGAGATCGGCCAGGGGGCGGACACGGCATATACACAGATGACAGCAGATGTGCTGGGTGTGCCGCTGGAGAGTGTCCATGTGGTATCCTGCCAGGATACGGACGTGACGCCGTTCGGAACCGGGGCTTATGCGTCCAGGCAGACCTATACGGCAGGCTTTGCGATCCGCCAGACCGCGCTGCTTCTGCGGGAGCGGATTTTGAAATACGCCCAGGAGCTGACCCGGATGCCTCCTTACAATCTGGATATCGTGGACGGGAATATCGTCCGCACGACAGACGGAAGGGAACTGATGACATTGGGAGAGCTGGCCACCGAAGCACTGTACAGCCTGACGAACAGCCAGCATCTGTCGGCGGAAAGCACGTCCCAGATCAAGTCCAACGCGTATTCCTTCGGATGCACCATGGCGGAAGTGGAAGTGGATATCCCCATGTGCAGGGTGAAGCTTTTGGATATCGTCAATGTGCATGACGCCGGAAAGCTGATCAATCCGGCACTGGCAGAGGCCCAGGTACACGGCGGCATGAGCATGGGGATCGGCTTCGGGCTGTCGGAACGGCTGATGTTTGATCCGAAGACAGGGCGCGCGCTGAACAATAACCTGCTGGATTATAAGCTTTCCACCTTTATGGATCATCCGCGGCTGAAAGCGCTGTTCGTAGAGAATCCGGAGCCTACCAGTGCATTCGGGACGAAAGCGCTTGGAGAGCCGCCGACCTGTTCCGTAGCACCCGCGATCCGGAATGCGGTGTATCAGGCAACCGGGGTCGGAGTCAATGAGGCACCTGTGAATCCGCATAACCTGTTCCGCAGATTTACGGAGGAAGGTATTTTCGAGAGTGAAGGGAGGTAAAACATTATGTATGATATAAAGGCACTTTACGAGGCGGAAAGTGTGGAGCATGCGATCCGTCTTCTCATAGAACATCCGGAGGCGCAGATCATTGCGGGCGGAAGCGATGTTCTGGTACAGATGCGGGAAGGAAAGCGCGCGGGCAAGGAGCTGGTCAGCATCTACGGTCTGGATGAGATGCGCGGCGTCAGCTATGAAGCGGACGGAGCCATCCGCATCGGTTCCCTTACCAGCTTTTCACATATCACCAGAGATCCGATCATCCAGAAGCATATCAATGTGCTGGGTGAGGCGGTGGATATGGTAGGCGGTCCTCAGATCCGCAACATCGGGACCATCGGAGGAAATACCTGCAACGGCGTGACCTCCGCAGATTCGGCTTCTACGCTCCATGCGTGGGACGCGGTGGTGGAGATCACCGGACCGGACGGGGCGCGCAGGATTCCGATCCATGACTTTTACATAAAGGCAGGCGTGGTGGATCTGCGGCCGGGAGAAATACAGACGGCGATCATCATTCCGAAGGAAGCCTATGAGGGCTATTACGGGCATTATATTAAATATGCCATGAGAAATGCCATGGATATTGCGACTACAGGATGCTCGGTCAATGTCAGGCTGTCCGCAGATAAAAAGACCATCGAGGACGCGCGGATCGCATACGGCGTTGCAGGCCCGGTGCCCATGCGGGCGCCGTCGGCGGAAAAAGCGGCTGAGGGAAAGCCGGTGTCTGAGGAAACGGTGAAGGCATTTGCAGAGACGGTCCTGGAGGATATCAATCCCAGGGACAGCTGGCGCGCTTCCAAGGCGTTCCGGCAGCACATCGCGGTGGTACTTGCCAAACGGGCGCTGAAAGAGTCTATTCGTCTTGCGGGAGGTGAGGTCAATGAGTAAACAGTATAAGCTGGTTTCCTGCACCATCAATGGGAAGCAGGTGGAAAAAATGGTGGATGTCCGTGCCTCTCTTACGGATATGCTTCGGGACGATTATCGGCTTACCAGTGTGAAAAAGGGCTGCGAGGTCGGAGAGTGCGGCGCGTGCAACGTGATCATAGACGGGGAATGCTTCAACTCCTGCATCTATCTTGCGGTATGGGCCGAGGGCAAGGAAATATTGACTCTGGAAGGTTTGGCCGGACCCAATGGAGAGATCTCCGATATCCAGCAGGCGTTTATCGATGAGGCGGCGGTGCAGTGCGGATTCTGCAGCCCCGGATTTATCATGAGCGCGGTGGAGATCCTGGAAGCAAAACGGGAATTTTCGGATGACGAGATCCGCAAGCTGATGTCCGGACACCTGTGCAGGTGTACGGGATATGAAAATATCTTCCGGGCAGTGAAGAAGACCATGCTCCGCAGACTGGGAAAAGAGAAGGAAGCGGACGAGGTTTAAAAATGTATCCAAGGCAAAGAGCCGGATGTTGAGAATCGCTGGGAGAAGCGGTCATTGACAGACCGCTTCTCCCTTTTTGACTTTTTTTCGGGAAAATCGTCATTGTCCGGCATGAGGCAGACATAAAATAAGATAGGAAAAAGGTAAAAGACCATAAGAGCTTGAGAGAGGAAAAATCTATGGAGAATAAAGAAGAAATCATCACCACCGTAAGTGAAGAAAATATTTATAAGTTAAACGGAAGGGTGCCGCTGACGAAGGCGATCCCCTTCGGACTCCAGCATGTGCTTGCCATGTTCGTGTCAAATCTGGCGCCGGTGCTGATCGTGTGCGGCGCCGCGGTTGTCCGGGGAACGGGAGAATCCCTGACCGCGGTGGAGATCACAAGGCTTTTGCAGTGTGCCATGTTTGTGGCCGGCATCGGAACCTGTCTGCAGCTGTACCCGGTCTGGAAGATCGGCTCGAAGCTGCCGATCGTTATGGGTGTCAGCTTTACCTTCCTGGGAAGCCTGCTGATGATCTGCACCAATCCGAATCTGGGTTATGAAGGCATGGTAGGAGCCGTCATCCTCGGCGGTATCTTTGAGGGCGTAGTGGGACTGAGCGCAAAGTACTGGAAGCGGTATCTGACGCCGGTGGTCTCTGCCTGTGTGGTCATTGCGATCGGACTTTCTCTCCTGCCGGTGGGAATGAATTCCTGGGGCGGCGGCAGCGGCGCGGATACCTTCGGATCCTGGTATCATCTGTTTGTGGGAGCGTTTACCCTGGTGGTATGCCTTGTATCCCGCTATTTATTGAAGGGTGTGTATAAAAATCTGAATATCCTGGTGGGGCTGATCCTGGGATATATCCTGTCCGGAATCTTCACGATCGCGGGGATCGCGCCTATGATCGATTTTTCCGGAATTACAAAGACGATCGGTGAGGTCGGATTTTTCAGTATCCCGAGACTGGTATTTTTCACAAGCCACAAGCCGGTCTTTGATATCGGCGCGTTCTTTACGATCGCCATTGTATTCCTGGTGTCTGCGGCAGAGACGACAGGGGCGACGACAGCCGTATGTACGGGGACTTTAGGGCGTGACATTAAGATCGAGGAGCTGCAGGGCTCTCTGGCTGTGGACGGATTTTCCAGTACCATTTCCGGGTGCTTCGGCTGCCTTCCGCTGACCTCTTTCAGTCAGAATGTAGGCCTGGTGACCATGACAGGAGTCATTAACCGATTCACGATCCTGATGGGGGCTATGATCCTGATCCTGGCATCCCTGTTCCCGCCGCTGGGGGCGTTCTTCAACTCATTGCCTCAATCGGTGCTGGGCGGATGTACGGTCATGATGTTTGGGTCTATCATGTACGAAGGGATGAAGATGCTAAAGGAATGTGAGTTTGATGACCGGACCATGATCCTGGTGTCCCTGGCATTCTGCATCGGCGTGGGACTGACACAGACGGACGGCAACTTTTTTGCGGCATTCCCTCAGGCTGTGGGAGACATCTTTAATGGAAACGCGGTAGCAGGCGTGTTTGTCGTATCGCTGTTGCTGAGCTTCGTTCTGCCGAAGGAGAAGAAAGAAACAAATAACGAATCATGAAATATTGTAAAGTGCGTATCCAGGTGGTGCGCGCTTTATTTATGGTGTGCTCGGCGGGTTTACGATCTAAGGGGTGAAAGTCCTTAATCCGCTCGGCAGAGGGATTGACAACGCAGAAAAAACACAATATACTGAAAAAAATGGAATTGCAAATCTGCGAATTCAATTTTAAGCCTTAAAGAGCACTCTAATAGATCAACCCAAAGTTCCAAAGAATTAGGGTGATATTTTGGAGAATGGAACGATAGAACCTATCAGAAAAAGCAAGTATTAAGAACTGTGATTTGAGAAAAGAAAGGATGTGAGATTTTATGAATTATTCGGAACAGGAAGGGAAACAGTATCATATCCAGGTGGGAAAAGGTGATGTGGGAAAATATGTGATCCTGCCGGGAGACCCGAAGCGCTGCGCGAAGATCGCGAAGTATTTTGACCGGGCGGAGCTGGTGGCGGACAGCAGGGAATATGTGACCTATACCGGTTATCTGGACGGGGTGAAGGTGAGTGTGACCTCCACAGGTATCGGCGGCCCTTCGGCAGCGATCGCAATGGAGGAGCTTGTCATGTCCGGGGCGGATACCTTTATTCGGATCGGAACCTGCGGCGGCATGCAGACGGATGTGAGAAGCGGAGATGTGGTGATCGCAAGCGGCGCGATCCGAATGGAAGGGACGAGCCGGGAATATGCGCCCATCGAATTTCCGGCAGTGGCGGATGTAGAGATCGTAAATTCTCTGATTAAAGCAGCGAAGAAGCTGGAACAGGATTATCATGTTGGCGTCGTACAGTGCAAGGATTCCTTTTACGGACAGCATTCTCCGGAATTGAAGCCTGTGAGCTATGAGCTTCTGGATAAATGGGAGGCGTGGAAACGGCTGGGATGCCTGGCATCGGAAATGGAATCGGCGGCATTGTTCGTTGTGGCCAGCAGTCTGGGCGTCAGGATCGGCTCCTGCTTCCTGGTCATGGCCAATCAGGAGCGGGAAAAAGCCGGGCTGGATAATCCGGTGGTGCATGATACGGATATGGCAATCCGCATTGCGGTGGAAGCGATCCGGAATCTGATCCGGGAGGATCAGGAGTGATTCTAAATGAAAAGCGGAGAGAAATTGCTATCTGTGAAGCAGATTGGTTTGTAAAAGGAGGACATCGTATGAAGCATGAGCAGATCATGGAACTGATCGAGACAGCGGCGGACCAGCTTCAATATTCCTATGTGCCGTACTCCGGTTTCAGAGTCGGCGCAGCTCTCCTTGCACAGGATGGGAGCCTGTATACAGGCTGTAATATTGAAAACGCGGCGTATACTCCGACAAACTGTGCGGAGAGGACCGCGTTTTTCAAGGCGGTCAGCGAAGGGGTCAGGAGCTTTCGGGCAATCTGCATTGTAGGCGGCCCGGATGGGAGACTGGAATCCTATACGCCGCCCTGCGGAGTCTGCAGGCAGGTGATGATGGAATTCTGTGATCCGGAGGAATTTGAGATCATACTGGCTACCGGAAAGGAAGACTATAAAATATATAAGTTAAGAGAGCTGATTCCGTTGGGCTTCGGGCCTGAAAATCTGGCATAGGAGATGCTTTTGGCTTGGCGGGACTGCCTGAAAATGGCTGTATCCCTGCGATATATCACAGTGCTATATCGCAGGGATACAGCCATTTTCAGGCAGTTTTTTTGTGAAACGGTTGCCGGAGCAGGCTTTCCTGTTTACTCCTGCGATGCGTCAGGCAGCCATGCCTGTGTGGATATTCGTCGGCTGACGTGAGGGCCACAAGTATCCAGCGGCTTACTGAGCAAGTATTTTGAGGCTGCCTCATCCTGCATCCTGGATTTAAAGATGCAACAACGATGTAAGAGATTACATTATTGAAGTGAATTGAATTATGAAATAAATAGGTATAATTGCACAAAAAACAGGATCAAATCGAGCAATATAAGAGCCAAAAATAAGCAGATTGATGAAAAATATTTTGGATATTGACTTTTGAATATACTATACTTACAATAAAAGTGTAAGTGCTTACATCATGAGGAATGGTTCACCTGATGATGTGAAAAATGGAGACGAAAAACATAGAAAAAAGAAAGGAAAGAGAAAGATGAGTCGTATGAAAAGATGGTTATCTGCAGCCTTATGTATCTGTATGGCGGCGGGGCTGGCGGGATGTGCTTCATCGGGCACCGGCGGGACATCAGGGCGCAGGAGGATTGTGCGGATCTCACATGCGCAGTCGGAGACCCACCCGGAGCATCTTGGACTGCTTGCGTTTAAGGAATACGTGGAGGATAATCTGGGAGATCGGTATGAGGTGCAGATTTTTCCAAATGAGATCCTGGGGGCGGCCCAGAGGGCGATCGAGCTGACCCAGACGGGCGCCATTGATTTTGTTGTGGCCGGCACGGCCAACCTGGAGACCTTTGCCAGTGTCTATGAGATATTCAGTATGCCTTACTTATTTGACTCTGTGGAAGCTTATCATGAGACGATGATGGACACGGATTATATGGAGCAGATCTATGAATCCACGGACGAGGCAGGCTTCCGTGTTATGACCTGGTACAATGCGGGGACCAGGAGCTTCTACGCCAAGACACCTATCGAGACGCCGGATGACCTGAAGGGCAAGAAGATCCGTGTACAGCAGTCGCCGGCCAGCGTGGCCATGACACAGGCATTCGGCGCGGCAGCGTCCCCCATGAGCTTTGGAGAGGTCTATACGGCAATCCAGCAGGGGGTGATCGACGGGGCGGAGAACAATGAGCTTGCACTGACCAACAATAAGCACGGCGAGGTCGCGAAATATTATGCCTACAACAACCATCAGATGGTGCCGGATATGCTGATCGCAAATCTGAAATTCCTGGAAGGGCTGTCGGATGAGGAACGGGAAGTATTTACAGAGGCAGCAAGGATTTCTACAGAAGTAGAGATGGAGAACTGGGATGAGCAGGTAGCAGAGGCGAAGCGGATCGCGGAAGAGGACATGGGAGTCCAGTTCTCGGAGGTCGATGTGGAGGCATTTAAAGAGAAGGTGCTGCCTCTGCACGAGGAGATGCTGGAGGAGAATCCGAAGATCAGGGATTTTTACGACCATATCCAGGAGGTCAACAAGGAAGCAGGTCAGGATAAGGAGGCAGATGAGTCATGAATGCATTGAAAACACTCCGGAAGGGGATGGATTGGGTATTAAGCTCCGCATGTTTTGTCATATTTGCGTTTATGGTAAGTATCGGGACATACCAGATCGTAGTACGTTATTTCTTCAACAGTCCCAGCACGGTCTCAGAAGAGCTGCTGACATACAGTTTCACCTGGATGGCCCTGCTGTCATCCGCCTATGTATTTGGAAAAAGAGACCATATGCGTATGGGATTTTTGGCGGATAAGCTGACTGGGAAAAAGAGGCTGGCGCTGGAAGTCGTGATCGAAGCGTTGATCCTGGCATTTGCCGTGATCGTACTGATCTTCGGCGGAATCCGTATTATGAACCTGACCATGACACAGGTGACGGCATCCCTGGGAATCCCTATGGGAACCGTCTATACGGTGGTGCCGCTGAGCGGCGTCCTGATCGTGATTTATACGGTTCTCAACATCATTGACCTGTGTGCGGGAAGGATAGAGCTGGGCGATACGGAGGAGGCCCAGGAATAAAGAAAAGGAGGATTTCTCTATGGATATAGCAGTATTATCCGGACTGATTATTTTAGTAATGCTTGTGATCATGCTTGTAGCCGGTATGCCGATCGCGGTGGCTCTCGGAGTTTCATCCATCTGCGCGATCCTGCCGATCCTGAATTTTGAGGCAACGGTTGTAACAGGGGCGCAGAGGATATTCTCGGGAATCTCGGTGTTCTCACTTCTGGCGATTCCTTTCTTTATCCTTGCGGGAAATATTATGAACAAGGGTGGGATCGCCGTTCGGCTGATCAACCTGGCAAAGCTGGTGACCGGACGCGCGCCGGGAGCCCTTGCCCAGACAAATGTAGTGGCAAATATGCTGTTTGGCTCCATATCTGGTTCCGGCACGGCTGCCGCGTCCGCTATGGGCTCTATCATCGGACCGATTGAAAAGGAAGAAGGGTATGACCCCAACTTTTCCGCGGCTGCCAATATTGCCACCGCGCCAACCGGGCTTTTGATCCCGCCCAGCAATGTGATGATCACATTTTCTCTGGTCAGCGGGGGAACATCCGTAGCCGCGCTCTTTATGGCGGGATATGTGCCGGGATTTCTCTGGGGGCTTGCGTGTATGCTGGTGATCTATGTACTGGCAAAGAAAAAAGGATATCAGAGTACCTCCCGGTTTACCGGAAAGGAAGCGATGCAGGTGCTGCTCCAGGCGATACCATGCCTGCTGCTGATCGTAATCGTGATCGGCGGGATCATATTCGGGATCTTTACGGCTACGGAGGGGTCGGTCGTGGCAGTCGTATACAGCCTGATCCTGTCCCTGTTTTTCTACAAATCCATCAAGCTGAAAGAGCTGCCGCAGCTTTTTAAGGACAGTGCGGAGATGACGGGGATCATCATTTTCCTGATCGGTGTTTCCAGTATCATGTCATGGGTCATGGCATTTACCGGAATCCCGACAGCGATCTCCAATGGCCTGCTGGGACTGACAGACAATAAGTTTATTATCCTGCTGATCATCAATATTCTGCTGCTGGTGGTAGGCACATTTATGGATATGACTCCGGCATGTCTGATCTTTACACCGATTTTCCTGCCCGTGTGTACGGCACTGGGAATGAATACGATTCATTTCGGTATCATGATGATCTTCAATCTGTGTATCGGAACGATCACGCCTCCGGTGGGGACCACGCTGTTTGTGGGCGTCCGTGTGGGAAATGTAAAGATCGAGACGGTGTTCAGGCAGCTGCTGATTTACTTTGCCGCGATCTTTATCGTGCTGCTGCTGGTAACTTATATCCCGCAGATCTCGCTGTGGCTGCCGGGCCTGATGGGATATGTATAAGTATTGATTGGATAGAACTACAGACAAAAGTGCTCCGGCAGGCTGCAGTTTGAAAGCCGATATGCCGAAGGGGAATCCTGCCGGAGGTCGGTCCCGCCGGAGCATGTCCGAATGATGGAAAAGAATTATTTTAGTTTTGGAAAGAAAGAGAGGGATTAGAATGAAGCAATTTATGGATCAGGATTTTTTGTTAAGTACGGACACTGCAAAGACATTATTTCATGAGCATGCGGCAAAGATGCCGATTCTGGATTACCACTGTCACATCAATCCGGAGGAGATCGCGAAGGACAGGAAGTTTGAGAATATCACCCAGGTATGGCTGGGCGGGGATCATTACAAATGGCGGCAGATGCGTTCGAACGGAGTAGACGAAAAGTATATCACCGGGGATGCCTCTGACCGGGAAAAGTTCCAGAAATGGGCGGAAACTCTGGAGAAGGCCATCGGCAATCCGCTGTATCACTGGAGTCATCTGGAGCTGCAGAGATATTTCGGCTATCACGGGTATCTCAATGGAAAGACAGCGGAAGAGGTGTGGAACCTCTGCAACGCAAAGCTGCAGGAGGACGGGATGAGCGTGCGCAACTTGATCCGTCAGTCCAATGTGACGCTGCTGTGTACTACGGATGATCCGGCGGATTCCCTGGAATGGCATAAAGTGATCGCAGAAGATGCCACATTTGATGTCCAGGTGCTTCCGGCATGGAGACCGGATAAAGCGATGAATATCGAGAAGCCGGATTATGCGGAGTATCTCGTAAAACTGGGGGATGCGGCAGGCATGGAGATCAGGAGCTTCGGGGATTTGAAGACAGCTCTGAAAAAGAGGATGGAATTTTTTGACAGCATGGGATGCAAGGTGTCGGATCATGCTCTGGAATATGTGATGTACGCTCCGGCGGAGGAGAGCCGGATCGAGGAGCTTTTCTCGAAGCGTCTGGAAGGCAAGGCTCTGACAAAGGAAGAGGTATTGCAGTTTAAAACAGCATACATGATCTTCGTGGGAAAGGAATATCACCGCCTGGGATGGGCGATGCAGCTTCATTACGGATGCAAGCGGGATAATAATGTGTTCCGCTTCGGACAGCTTGGGCCGGATACGGGGTATGATTGTATCGATAATTATGCGCCGTCCGCGCAGATGGCAGATTTTCTGAATGCGCTGAATGCGACGGACCAGCTGCCGAAGACCATCATTTACAGTCTGAATCCCAATGACAATGCGGCCATCGGAACTATCCTGGGATGCTTTCAGGACGCAGGGACCGTGGGGAAGATCCAGCAGGGCTCCGCGTGGTGGTTCAATGACCATAAGACCGGCATGACGGAACAGATGACTTCTCTGGCAAACTTAGGACTGCTGGGGAACTTTATTGGGATGCTGACGGATTCCAGGAGCTTCCTGTCCTATACCAGACACGAATATTTCCGGAGGATCCTGTGCGAATTGATCGGCGGATGGGTTGAGAACGGGGAATATCCGGCAGATATGGGAGTGCTGGGAGGCATGGTGGAGGATATTTCTTACCGGAATGCGGTACGGTATTTCGGATTTGATCTGTAAAGAAAAACGGCATTTGATAAAACTGCAGCACCGGTGGCTCGGGTGCTGCAGTTTTTTTATAAAAAAGGAAGAAAAATATGTTGCGTATATTCTCCAAAAGCGGTTGTAATAAAAATGCGCATAATCATGTTTTGACAATAATGTAGGTGCGTATAATCAGAATGAGGGGATGCTGTACTAGTACAGCATTGCATTGTACGAGGCAGATGCAGTACAGCAATTTGCAAAAAGCGAACGGCTGGAAATGATTCATTACTATTCACGGCCATGAATTGTAACGATTATTTTGCCAGACAGCCCTTCATAACTTCATAAGCGCCCTTTGTCCGGATCTCTTCCAGATATCCGGCAACCGCAGACTCGAATCCATCCAGCCGGCTTAAGTCCTCGCCCCAGAAACTCTCATTGGCGCATACGGCATGTGCCAGCTCTGCGGAACTGTCATCCCTGTGTGCTTCAAAAAATTCTAAAACATAGCGGTCATCCTTGATCGGATATTCTTCCGCACCCCGGTGTCCCATCAAGGCATCCTCCGTCAGATGGTTCCCATTGAAAAATGCAATGTAAAACGCGAGGGATGCGGTGATGCATGCCGGAAGCTTTCCTGTTTTTTCTAAATATCCTTTCAGAGAAGGCATGACGCGCGCTTTCCATTTTGAGGTGGAATTGAGAGAGATTGCCAGCAGCGCATGATCAATAAACGGATTTTTAAACCGCTCTGTCACGGACGCGGCGAAGTCCTCCAATTCTTTCTTTGGAAGCGTCAGTGTGGGGATGATCTCCTCATAAATAGTCTTATTCATGAATCCCTGGATCACATCATCATTCATGCAGTCACGCACGATATTCTGCCCGGCCAGATAAGCCCCCAGTACAAAAGAGGTATGCGCCCCGTTCAGGATACGAACCTTGCGCTGCTTATAGGGCTTGTGGTCATCAGTGATCAGCACCGGAAGCCCGGCCTCTTCAAAGGGAAGCTCTGTTTTCAGGGACTGCGGGCCTTCGATCACCCAGAAGCCGAAGATTTCTCCGGTATCGATCAGCTGGTCGATATATCCGTTCTCTTCGTTGATGGATTCGGCCTCGGCGCGGGGGTATCCTGTAACGATCCGGTCTACCAGTGTGGAACAGAAGATATTTTCACTTTGGATCCAGGCTGTAAAATCCTCGCCCAGGTTCCATTGCTCCGCATATTGGAGGACACATTTTTCCAGTTCTTTCCCATTGTTGTCGATCAGCTCACAGGAAAGGATCACGAATCCTTTTCCGGTTTTCTTTCCGAATGTCTGGAAACGGCGATAGAGGAACTGTGTCAGCTTGCCGGGATAGCTGTCTGCCGGGGTATCGGTAAACCGGCAGGATGGATCATACACGATCCCGGCCTCGGTCGTATTGCATGCGATGTATCTCAAATCCGGATTTTCCGCGCATGCCAGCAGTTCGTCGAATTCTATATAAGGGTTCAGGCATCTGCTGACACAGGAAATGATCCGCTTCCGATTCACCTTCTGTCCATTCTGAAAGCCGCGCAGATAAAGGGTATAGAGTCCTTCCTGCTCATTGATCATATCGGCAAGCCCCGGCGCGATGGGCTGGCACAGGACGACCTTGGAGTTGAAGCCTGTCTTTTCATTTAATACATCGATAAAATAATCTACAAAGGCACGGAGAAAGTTGCCTTCTCCGAACTGCAGTACCCGCTCCGGTGCTTCGTGAAGCAGGTAGCCGTCATAGTTTATATCTTTTAAGGTCTGATAGCATAATTTTTTCATGATGATTCCTTTCTTTCAATAAGTAAATTAAAAAGCAGAATATGTTACTGTCTGCACGGTCTGTCTGCTGTGGCGTGAGGGCGGCAGTACAGGCAATTCACGCAGTTCGCTTTATAAGGTCACACCCTGCTTGAAGATCGCAAAATCATGGAAGCCTGCTTCCTCAGATTTTACCTTTTCCCCGGAAGCGGTTCGGATCACCTTGTCAAAAAGCCGCTCCGCCAGTACATTCAGCGGTGTCCCCTCTACCATAGTCCCGCAATTGAAGTCGATCCAGTTGGACTTCCGCTCATAGAGCGCGGAATTGGTGGAGATTTTCATGGTCGGCACCGGGCAGGCAAAGGGAGTGCCCCGTCCGGTCGTAAACAGGACGATATGCGCTCCGGATGCCGCCAGAGCCGTGGATGCCACCAGGTCATTTCCCGGGGCGCTTAACAGATGCAGTCCTTTGCCGCGGATCGGCTCCCCGTAGGAGAGGACTCCGCATACAGGCGCACTTCCGGACTTCTGTGTACATCCCAGAGACTTATCCTCCAGGGTGGAGATGCCGCCCTTCTTATTTCCGGGGGATGGATTCTCATAAATCGTCTGATTATGGCTTTTAAAATAATCTTTAAAATCGTTGATCAGGTCCACGGTCTCTTGAAACAGTTCTTCCGTCTCGCAGCGGTTCATGAGCTGAGTTTCCGCTCCGAACATTTCCGGAACCTCGGTCAGGACGGTGGTGCCGCCCTTGGAGATTAAAAGGTCGGAAAACGCGCCCACGACAGGGTTCGCCGTGATGCCGGACAGACCGTCGGAGCCGCCGCACTTCATGCCGATGACAAGCTCGCTGCAGGGGATGGACTCCCTACGGAACTGCCCGGCATATTCCGCAAGCTCCCGGATGATATCAAGAGCATCCGCAATCTCATCCTGGGATTCCTGGCAGACAAGGAAACGAACACGCTGAGGGTCATAGTCTCCAATGTATTTTTTCAGTTCTTCAATATTGCTGTTCTCGCATCCCAGGCCGAGGACCAGTACGCCTCCTGCGTTGGGGTGGCAAATCAGGTCGGCAAGAATCTGCCGGGTATGCTCCTGATCATCGCCCATTTGGGAGCAGCCGTAGGGATGAGGAAATGCGGAGATCTCGTCAATCTGTTCCGTAAGGTAGGCCTGGGCCTGCCGCTCAATAGACGTGGCTATATTATTGACACAGCCTACGGTCGGGATGATCCAGATATTGTTGCGGACACCGACCTTTCCGTCTGCCCTGCGGTAGCCCTGGAAGAAGGTTGGCGCGGAAGGCGTAAGGGAAGAAGCCTGCGGTTCATAATGATAAGTCAGTACATCACCCAGACCGGTCCTCAGATTATGAGTATGGATCCAGGAGCCGGCTCCTACCGATTCTTTGGCAAATCCGATGGGACTTCCGTACTTGATGACCTGTTCACCCTCCGAAAGGGGCGTCAGAGTAAACTTATGTCCCTGGGGAATGTCTTCGGCCAGTATAACGGTCTGCGAGTCCACCTGGAACGTACTGCCCGCGGACAGGGGACACAGGGCAACCGCTACGTTATCCTGGGGATGAATTTTGATAAATTCCTGCATAAAGATTCCTTTCTGAAATAGAGAGCTTCTGTTAATATGTGATAATTGGTTCGGTTCGTTTCTTACTTAATGTAAGCGCTTACATTAAGTTTACTATAAAACAGGAAAGGAGTCAATAGAAAAAGCAAAAAAGTTGAAAAAATGTGAAAAATCTAGAGATAAGGTTTGCTTTTTTGTGAAAAATATTATAAAATTTAGAGTAGTGATGGAATCAAAAATGAAAGAACTTACAACCATAGCGTTTGCGAGTGCCGGAAAGGATGGAATGTTAAGCAGGTGTTTTGAACTGTGCGATCGGAGAGATTGACCAGTCAAGATGTATAAGCTATTTCCATACAGTGCCTAAGAGGTGACAGGATGAATATTTACGATATAGCAAAGCTGTCGGGGGTTTCGATCGCTACCGTTTCCAGGGTTGTGAACGGAAGTCCCCGTGTCAGTGAAAAAACAAAGCAAAAGGTTCTTGCGGTGATGGAAGAATCGGAATATACGCCGAATGTATTTGCGCGGGGACTGGGGCTGAACTCCATGAAGACCATCGGCATCCTCTGCCCGGATATCTCCGATCAGTACATGGCGGAGGCGGTTTCGCATCTGGAAAAACGTCTCCACGAATGCGGATACGACTGCATCCTGGGCTGCAGCGGGAGCATGCAGGAGGCCAGGGAACACCATACCAGGCTGCTACTCTCCAAGCGGATCGATGCACTGATCCTCGTGGGGTCTCTGTATGCAGGATCGGGAAAGGACCCAGAAGAGACGGAGTATGTCCGTGCGGCAGCACAGCAGGTTCCGGTATTCATGATCAACGGATATGTGGAGGGGGAAAACATCTACTGCTCCTATGGGGATGACCGGCAGGGGGCATACGATGTGACCCGGGCGCTGATCCGCCGGGGGAAAAAAAGGATTCTCTTTTTATACGATTCGCAGACATACAGCGCTCGGCAGAAGATGGAAGGATATGAGAGCGCGCTGACGGACGCGGGATATCCCATACTCGGGGATCTGAAGTATTATATCCGTCCATTCGGCATGCATCAGCCGGAGGAAGCCGGTTTTGCTGAATTTTCAGAAAATTCGGCGGGCTATGTGCAGAACAAAGTGCTGTATGTAAAGGAAATGCTGCTGGCGCACCGGACACTGGAATTTGACAGTGCATTTGCATGCAATGACGGCCTGGCTGTCGGAGTGCTCAAATATGCCAGGGCAAAAGGGCTGGCCGTGCCGGAGGAGCTCAGCGTGGCAGGATATAACAATTCCACGATGGCTGTCTGCTGTGAGCCGGAGCTGACATCGGTGGATAATCAGGTGAAGCGGCTCTGCAACGACGCGGTTGACCGGATGCTGGAGGTGCTCCAGGGAAAAGAGGATGTGGAGCAGGATCATAAGGTGCGGTGTGAGATCGTAAGAAGATGCTCTACGGATTTTTGAGTGTCATTTAAAATTGGTTGTAATTTACAATTAAATTCACATAAGGAGGTACATCACATGTTACACGAAGTAAAATTCCAGTCATTCAACGAGCGCGACGAGGTCTACGGATGGATCTATGTTCCGGCGGCAAAGCCGAAGGGCATCGTTCAGGTGATCCACGGCTACGGCGAGCATTCCAGGCGGTATCTGCATATGATCGTGAGGTTCATGGACGCCGGATTCATCGTGGCGGCCGACGACCACGTAGGCCATGGCAAGACCGCCCTGGAGAATGACACTTGGGGCGACTGGGGAGACAAGGGCTGTCATACGATGATGGAGGACGAGCATAAGCTGAAAGAATTGGTATGTGAGAAATATCCGGAGCTTCCCTATTTCCTGTTCGGCCACAGCATGGGCTCCTTTATCGTAAGGGACTACATCGCAAAATACGGAAGCGAGCTTGCGGGCGCGACCATCTGCGGGACATCCGGTGTATTTCCGGGAGCGGAGGACGTGGCAAAGGAACTGGAAAAGGCAGTTGCCGACGGAAAAGGAAAGGAATCCGACCCGGCGTACGCGGGCAGCCTGCTTGGATGGATGTGCGAACGGTGCGGGGAGGTCAGCATCGGAAATGAATGGATCTGCGCGGATCCCTACGTACAGAGAGACCATGCGGAGGATCCTTTCGACGCGTTTACAAAGCCTACATCGAACCAGTCTCTGCTTTACTTTGTACAGATGATGCATGTGATCAACGGTACGGAATGGGCCGAACAGGTTCCAAAGGACCTGCCCATCTACAACATCGGCGGCGACCAGGATCCGGTAGGACAGTACGGGAAGGGAATCTATGAGGTCAGCAACTGGCTGTACGAGACCGGGCATACCGTGGATACAAAGATATATTCCGGCTTCCGCCACGAGATCCACAACTACGCAGAGATCAAGGATGAAGTAGAATATGGTGTCATTGCATTTATGAACCGACATCTGTAGAATGCTCTGTGGTCTCCCGCCGGAACAATATGGGGGGGACCACTTTGTGAACCGGCTTGTCTAAAGGAACCGGTTTTCTTTTTTTCTGTTCCGTCATCTGCTCTACAAGGAGGCGCACGGCTTCGTAGGCGAGTTGATCGATCTGCTGTCCGATCGTGCTGATGGGAAGGACAGCTTCACGGGATATGGGGGAATTGTCAAAACCAACCAGGAGATAATCATCAGGCAATGTGCCGTATTTCCTGATGAGCAGATTCAGCATCACATTGGCAAGCGTGTCGCTGGAGATGAAAATTCCCTTCTTCTGTCCCAGATAAAGACTTTCCAGTCCATCAAGGATTGTCTGGATCTGCGTCAGTGCACTTTTGTAGTCATGTCCAAATTCTTTTTGGATGATCTGGTAATTCAGGCCGTTTTCACGGCAGAAATCGGCAAAGCCCCTGAGGCGTCCATAAGCAGGAATATCTTCTGATGCAGGGGAGTTGATATGGATCAGGATGTCACATTTATGCCTGGCAAGAAGGGCAGCCGCCTGATATCCGCCCATGTGGTTATCCGTATTTACGCTGCATACATACCGGTCCTCACGCTCA
The DNA here is from genome assembly GCF_056796775.1 of Schaedlerella sp. Taxonomy (NCBI): domain Bacteria; kingdom Bacillati; phylum Bacillota; class Clostridia; order Lachnospirales; family Lachnospiraceae; genus Schaedlerella; species Schaedlerella sp. The sequence continues at coordinate 727 of NZ_JBQIKP010000027.1, read as the reverse complement.
ATCGTAACGATGGGGATCGAGAGTCCGGCAAGCGCTTTCGATGATATCGTATGGCTTAAAATGATCATCCCCTCAATCTTATAGGCAAGAAGTTCCTGAATATAACGGCGTTCCGTTTCTTCACTTTTATTGCCGACAAATATCAGGAATTTATAATTGAAAACCTCATATGTGGACAAAATCTGATTCAGTATTTCCGAATAGAAATGGTAATACAGGTCCGGAATGATGATACCGATAAATTCTGTTTTGCCATTTGCAAGGATTCGCGCTACTTTATTCTCTTGATAGCCCAGTTTAACAAGAGCATCAGAAATAATCTGCTGGTTTTCCAGCGTAAGAGAGTCCGGGTTATTAAAATATCTGGAAATGGTAGTTTTCGAAAAGTTCGTGTAATTTGCGATATCGCTGAAGGTCACATTCTTTTTCTCTTTCATAGTGGTAATGCCTTTCTTTACGAGCAGATCCTGCTGTATGCTCCCTTGCGGAGCAGATGCAGGCTCTATACAGATCAGTATATCAAAAACAAAAATTACAGACAAGATGTAATCGGTAAAGTAACCGGTTTTGTGAAATGTGCATAAATACAGGCGGACAAAATCGTCGCTTTTCATAAAAAGGAAATTGCAGAATAAACGCATGAATGAACATGTAGGGATATTACAGAAAAAATTATGCATATTTACGAAGGTATATTTTTCCAATACTCTTTATCTGACATCGAAAA
>NZ_JBQIKP010000026.1:0-63952 GCF_056796775.1 Schaedlerella sp. | reverse complement strand
CGGATGACACAAGCCACATCGCTTCCGTTGTTGCCGGAGAAAATAAGATTATTGTAGAAAGCGGCATTTTCCCTACAAAGGAAGAAGTAAGAGCCAAATATAAAATTTAACAAAATAATGTGAAAGTGAGGATTTTGATATGACAAAACTTAGGGAAAATATCGTAATTATCAAAATCAACAAGTCGTATCGCGAGGGTATAAGTGAAACCGAGCTGTATGACGTGTCACGGGGCTGCTGGAAGAGAAAGATTGCCAGTGTAGAGAAGGCAGACTATGCTTTAGCTGTTGTTTATGGGATTGTGAAAGAAGTATATCAGATAGATAAATGGCTTCCAGCCGAAAATGAGGTGCGGGAAACCATTCCCTACAATGAAGCGGTTGATGCTGGCAGAATTATATTCAAGGGCAGGATCGCTGATGAGGAAATCAGAAAAAAATATCTGGATCATTCAGTGGCAGGACTTTTTAAAAGAGGGGAAGTCGCTCCCGTTAAAGTGATATTGAGACCACAGATATAGGAATGTTATGAAAATTCCCACATGGAATGTTGAGAGGTTGAGACATAAGGGGGAACTGGACATGATACAGGATTGCTGTAAGGAGGCGGAGTCAGATATTTTGTTTCTGGCAGGAAGTGATGCACAGATAAAGATGTGGCAGACCTTGAAAAATTCAAGGTATAAAGCGATGAGAGGTATAACATGCATGAAGAATGTTAATTTTCCGCTTGACGGGCTGCCAAGTACAGAAGAATTAAATAATCTGCTTCAAAGCATGATAGAATCGAGCGGAAACTTTGTCAATTATATGATGAAAATTCAGGATGATAAAAAGTTGATGCTGGATTTCAATGGAATATCCTTGGATACATACGGGTGTGAACATCTTTTTGTTGATTTTTTTATAAATGATGAGATGAGGAAAGACTTTCCGCTGATTGCAAGGGATTTTTATGTCCATGAATTTGCAAACATTCCAAAACACCAAGATGTAGAGTATTTCGATATTGAGTCCGGTGAAGACTGGCCGGAACTAATGTTTAACAGATTTACACTTGGCCTGATGATGAACGCGGTGAATAACGGAAGCGAATATACGAAGGCATTGTTTTTGTATTTGCATAAAATATATTACAAAAAAGAATACCGGACACTCAAAAGATTTAGTAAGATGTCACTCAGTGAACTGCTGGCATTGGCAAAGCCAGAAGGAAGGAGACATCTTTACTATGCAAATCTGTCAAGAATTTTATGTATAGCGCCAATGTATGACATTAAGTTTGACGTGGAATGTAATGTTGTATATGGAATTTTAAATGAATTCATTAATAAATTTGGTTTAAGCGTTGGATATTCGTTTGATGAGGCTGTGGGCGACAGCTTTAAGGATTGCCGGAAGGAAATAGATGAGCGTTTTGATCAAAAGAAATTATACTCCCTTGATGCAAAGATGTCGAAATTCCTCGGAAATGTATTTCAATGGCTGGGATACAGCCCGGAATATGCAGATTGGTGTGATGAAGACGACAGAGGTGTGGAAGACCGACTTGCCATTGTGCTGTCCATATTGAAGAAGACTTTCCCCAAAAGCAATAAAGAATATTCCGCAGAGGAGCTTACGCTTTATGGAATGATCTTTCATTGTGCAAGCGCGATGACGTGCAATTCGTCGTGGCTGGCTGAAATGCTCAGGACATTGGCTTATGGAGAATCTGGAACATTTTATTATGATGAATTTCCATCGATGTTTCATCCAGAGGCCAGTGGATCGACAGATGTTTCGATTGTTGACAAGGCGGATTATGTCTATTTCTTTACGGATATTATCAGCCATTCAAAATACCATCAGTTCATGAATGTAATACGTGAGCGAAAAATAAACTTCGGATATATTCATGGAGTAAATATAGAAAAGAATATCCGGGATATTTATGTGGATTTTGAAGAAGATTAGTCTGTATAAATAGAATAAAGACGGATAATCGTACAAAAAGGTGTATCGTGACGAGGTAAAAGCTTCTGGTATGATGCACCTTTTTGCTAAATTTATAAGAAAAGTTTACAAACACACTTGACAATCCATCTCTGAGGAGGAAATCGGTCAGGCAATCCGGGAGGCAATTGATGAGGGGATCATTCAGCGGGAGGACATTTTCGTTATCACAAAAATCTATCCGGGCAGTGAAATGGAAAACCCGGAGCAGTCCATTCAGGCGTGTCTGGATCGTCTGAATATCGGCTATGTGGATATGATGCTCCTACACCACCCGGATGGCAATGACGTGAAGGCATACAAGGCGATGGAGCAGTTTGTGGCAGATGGAAAGATTCGTTCCATTGGTCTGTCTAACTGGTATGTGGAGGAACTGACTGAATTTCTGCCGCAGGTGGATACGGTTCCCGCACTCGTGCAGAATGAGATTCATCCCTACTATCAGGAAAATGATGTCATCCCATTTATTCGGGATTTGGGGATTGTGGTGCAGGGCTGGTATCCGCTGGGTGGACGGGGACATACGGCAGAGCTGCTTGGCGATCCGGTAATTTTGGAAATTGCAAAAGCGCACGATGTATCTTCCGCACAGGTCATTTTGCGGTGGAACCTGCAAAAAAGCGTGGTAGTAATTCCCGGTTCCAGTAATCCCGACCACATCAAGGAGAACACGGAGCTGTATCATTTTTCTTTGACAGAGGAGGAAATGGAGCAGATCAATAACCTTGACCGCGGTGAAAAGCATGACTGGTATTAAAAATACATAGATGGGGGAAATAGGCATGAAGGTTTTAGCGATTAACGGCAGCGCGAGAAAAGATGGAAATACAGCGCTTCTTATCAATACCGTATTTGAGGAACTAAACAAGGAAGGCATTGAAACGGAAATGGTTCCGCTTTCCGGCAAAATAATGGAGCCTTGTAAGGCTTGCTGGGCCTGCAGCGGAAAGAAGAACTGTGTTCACAAAAAGGATCAGTTTCAGGAAATCTTTGAAAAAATGACACAGGCTGACGGAATCATTCTCGGTTCCCCGGTTTATACGGCAAATATGTCTGCGAATATGCAGGCGCTTTTGGAACGGGCATCGGTGGTGACGGATATGAACCGCAGCGAAAATCTGTTCGCACATAAAGTCGGCGCGGCGGTTACGGCAGCACGCAGAGGTGGCGCACTTTCTGCGCTGGATTCCATGAACCACTTCTTTATGCCGCAAAATATGTTTGTAGTCGGTTCTTCCTATTGGCCGATAGCTTACGGGCAGATGCCGGGGGATGTTCAGTCAGATGGAGAAGGTCTGGAAACCATGAGAAATCTTGGACGGAATATGGCTTATCTTTTGAAAGCGCTGGATGAAAGGCGGCGGAAATTTTAGAGGCTGACATTTATGAAATTATGTGTTACATGTCACACCCCGACCAATCACCACGCTGATTGGTTGGGAGGATGCACATAAGAGCTGGTATTCAGGCCGTCCATTGCCGTAGGCAATTTAAAATGACGGCCTGAGTTACAGGGCACGCCTGGTCAAGGTGTGACCTGTAACAATTATGTTGAACACTTATCATGCACGGGCGAAAATGCTTGTAAATATCCCCTCTCTATGTTATCATCATTGCAAAGCATAAGGATTCTAAAGTTCTATTTCCGTTGATTTCTCGTCATTCAACATTTCAGAAAATCTATGCTTACTTCAATACTTTTTATAACAGCATAGGGTTTCTGGATTGCTGACGGATTGTAAAAATGCATTGTTTTTTCCTTGTATATGGAATCACAATGGGAATGACGTCTGTTTTTCAGAAGCCCGGAAAAGGAGGGTTTTACATGAATGAAAAACAGGTATTTGTGAACAAGGAGCACAAGGATAATGTCTTCCGTATTTTATACCGCGATGACAAGACACGGCAGATCGAGCTGTATAATGCTGTCAGCGGAAAGAATTATACGGAGGACGCGGATTTGGAGGTCGTCACTTTGAAGCATGCGATCTATATGGGTATGAAAAATGACCTGGCTTTTATCGTATCCGATGATCTCCATTTATATGAGGGTCAGTCAACTATAAATCCGAATATGCCGCTACGTTTTCTGCATTATATTTCAAAAGAATATGAGGGCCTCGTAGAGGGCAGGAAGCTATACGGAAGTACACCGGTGAAGCTGCAGACGCCTTATTTTACAGTATTTTACAATGGCACCAAAAAATATCCGGAACGCCTTATCCTGAAATTGTCGGACCTGTATAAGATGAGTGAAATGAGTGCTGAAGGCACGGCGGAAATCGCAGAAGCTACAGGCATTCCATTTATTGGTTTTGCCGGAAACAATATGGAGCATACATCTGATACTGTTGTCAAAATCGACAAAGACACCGAACTCTACAGTAATAGTGGCAAAGCTTCCAGCGAGATCAGCCGGATCCTGCAGCAGGAATCCCCGCTCTTGGAATTAAAGGTACTGGTGATCAATATCAATCCGGGTAATAATAAGGATTTTCTGGATCAGTGTCCGACGCTGCGGGAGTACATGGAATATGTAGAGCGGGTTCGCAGGTACTGCAGCGATATGGATTTGAAAGACGCTGTGCAGCGGGCAGTGGACGAGTGTATCAAAGAAGGGATCTTAGCGGATTTTTTGAGAATGAACAAAGCGGAGGTGATGGCCATGAGTATCTTTGAATATGACGAAAAAGAAGTGCTGGATTATATCCGGGAAGAAGAACGGACTATTGGCGAGAAAAAGGAAGCGCGAAGATACGGACGTTTAATCCTTCATCTGACCAACGAAGGAAAAAGCGACCTGATTGTTAAGATTGCAACTGACGATGCTTTACGTGAAAGCTTGTATCAGGAATATCAATTATAACAAAAATAAGCCGGTATATCATCGTTTTAAATATTTACAGCAGAAACCATAAGGAACCGCCTTAAAATAATAGGTATACCGCCCCGTACCTATTATTTCACGGCAGTTCCTTCTATTTTTTTCCTACATCCTCCAAAACCCACGCAAAAATACCGCTTCCCCCGCAACAGCCCCCGCCGCCCAAAGCAGTGCCCGTACAAATTCTCCCATGACCGGGAGATCCGGGATCTTTTTCTCTGACCGGATCAAAGCCTGACACGCCGTCCCCAGCCTTTTCCCATATTCCGACCAGAACTCAAAGTCGGACCATTTTGCGGGAATCATATCTTCCGGGATCCGTATCCATTGAATCAGCAGAAGGATCCCGCCTGCCAGCAGAAGATACGAGAATATTCTCCAGATTATTTTTTCCATCCTGTGATACCTGGTATCACCCAAACTCATAAATCGGACATTGGGCCTGTCTAAATTTCCATCTACGCCGCAGGCTTCATTCGTCGATGCTGCCGCCATATCCGCCTGTCTCGCCGCTTCCCGAAAATACCGGATCAAAAATATCCACAATATGAACGGAATCAAAAAGCACATCCCCTGTGTGATCCAGACCAACGCCCGATCCTCCATCCGTTCCCACTCTCCGCAAAGCTGCTGATAGCGTTCCGCCACGTTTCCAGGCCCTTCCGGAACGCTTCTCACTGTAGCGCGGTCCAGCAGACACACATCATTTTCCCCGGCTTCATATGCCAGAAATGCTTCCTCACTGTCAATCACATCCAGCACCTCCAGCGGCCAGCCCTGTACCTCCACCGTAAGTCCCCGGGTATCCGCCCCGCCAAACAGCTTTGCCGATAATGTACTGCTGATGAGACAGCTGTCCTGGATTTCCATATCCAGCACGGCATACCCCGGAAACAGCAGATCCGACCGGCCGCAGAGGAGCAGGGCCGCGCATTCCTCCATGGTTCCCAGGGCGGGGGCCGTTATCTGGATTCCATCCGCCTGCGTCCAGTTCACAAATTCCAGCGGCATTTCCTGTTTCAGATTCTGCTCCTGGGCCAGCCTGGCGCCGGACGGGTCCATCCCTCCCTGCTGCCCGCATGCCGTAAAATGAAATACCCAAAGCTGATCCTTCAGATTTTCCGCATGCCGGACTGCTTCCATAAAACACAGCAGCGTCACGATTCCCAGCAAAAAAAGCCGGCACCACGAAATCCACTTCTTGCCGCATAACATCTCACTTTTGCTTTTCATCCGTATCTCTGGGAGATCCCGCGCCAAACAACTACGTTTCATTCTTCATTTTCACCCTGCTTCCGTCCTCTAATGTGCGGGACGCCTCCGTCACAATCTCCTGCTCCGGAGAAATCCCCTCCACTGCGGCATATTTTTCATTTTTCTCCAGCAATTCCACATCCACCTGCCGGACTGCCCATTCCTCTCCCAGGATCACGGACCTCTTTTCCGCCACATTTACATAGTACTGGTCCTTTTCCCTCAAATGGAGCGCCGCTGCCGGAATACAGGTATCATAATCGCCTGACCGGACCTCCACCTTCAGGATTGCCGTTTCCCCTGCCGTAAAATGCTCCGGCGGCAGATCTACAGTCACTGTAAAACTGCCTCCTGCTGTATCCCCGGTGGAAGAACCCGCTGCTCCGGATCCGGACATTCCTGTATCTGATGCTCCATTGCCGGGCAGGGTGCTATCCGCAACGGTCCGGATCGTCACACGATCTGAGAACCTCTGCTGCCCATTCTGCCCCATTGTCTGCGAAGCTCCCGGCATGATCTCCTGACTTCCCGCTTCTGCTTCCCCGGATTGGGCCCCATTGCCTCCCGTTCCCGGCATTCCCTGCAGATCATTCCGACCGTTCTCTGCCGTCACCACTGCCTGAGCCCCTTCCCGGATATATTTCCGCAGCTCTTCCGGAAATGTTACAGTCAGGCTGGCCCCGCCCGAGAGATCCGACAGCAGAATATCGCCCCCGCCGGTGGTTGTTGTGCCCGCCCTGACAGAAACACCTGTCACCATTCCCTTTACCGGAGCCGCTACCCTGCCCTGGACATCGAGAAGCGCCTGCAGCTTCGCAGCCTCCTCCTCTTTTTGCCCGCGGGTGATCCGGCTCTGCTCCAGGGAATAACTTTTTGCGGTTCCCAGATTCGCCGAATCCAGAGATTTTTGCGCATTATATAAGGAATCCTCCCGATTCTGCAGCGCCTGATCATAAGCCGCCTGCTTCTCCTGCACTGCGGCAAGGAGCTGCTCCCCTGTCTGATCCGGGCTCGACTGACTTGGGCTTAGCTGACCCGGGCTTGGCTGACCTGGATCTGACTGACCCGGGCTCGACTGACCTGAGCTTGGTTGACCTGAACCCGACTGACCCGGGCTCGACTGATCTGAGCCTGGCTGGCCTGGGCTTGGCTGACCTTCTTCCGCCTGCCCTGCATTCCCCGCCGATTCTGCCGTAAAGTTCTGATATTCCTCCTGTGCCTTCTGCAGCTCCGCCAAAGCCGCATCCACCGCGGCATTTTCCCGGCCCGCAGTACGGTTATAGTCCTCCTGCGCCTGGAACCTGCTTAACTGCCGGGACGCTTCCTCCACTGCTTCCGACTCTGCGGTTCCCCGGATCTGCAAATCCAGAACCTCCAATTCCTGCCGTTTTTCCTTCATTTTCTCCGTCAGATCCTGCAAATCTACTTCAAACAGGATTTCCCCCGCGTCCACAGCCTGTCCCTCCATCACACGCACCGTCCCTACCCGCAGATTTTCCACCGTAGAAACGGCAATCTCCCGGCTTCCGGTCACCGTCCCCCGGGCCGATACATCCGGGGTAAATGTCTGACGCTCCGCCCGTTCCGTGGACACCTCAGCCGTACTCATATTGTAAGCAGTCCTGGAAATGATGGTAAATAAGATCATCAATCCAAGAAGCAGGATTCCCGCCTTTCTAATCCTCTGTTTCATATTTCACCTCGCACATTGATTGCACACTCTCACGTATCCGAGCGTGCCTTTATTCCGAAATATGCCTGCTCCGGTACCTGGCCGGTCCGGATGCCCCTCCGCACCGCAGGCAGTAAAAAGCTCCGTGCTTCATCATCCCGTATGCCGCCCCGCAGATGCACTTCCCCGTGAATAGTACCCCTGGATCCCCTGCTCCAGAAATTCATGTCCGGCCAGGAATACCCAGATTGCAGGAAGCAGCGCAAAAACCGATGCCGCAAAAGCAGTCCCCGCCGTCTCCGCTGTGATCTGGGGCTGAAACATGGACAGCGGCCACAGGGACGGCGTCTTGAAAAATGCCATTGGCTGCTCCAGCATATTCCAGCATTCCAGAAACTGCAGCACCATTGCCGAAATGATCCCGGCCTTTCCGAGGGGCAGTCCGACCCGGAAAAAAATATCCCCTTCCCCGGCACCGTCGATCCGCGCCGCCTCCAGCAGTTCCTCCGGAATCTCTTTAAAAAACTGGCAGATGATAAATACCGGAAGGGTCGAAAAAATCCCCGGAAGGAGGATCGCCCCCATCGTATCCATCAGGTTCATCTGTTTGATCACCAGATAGTCCGAAAGCATCATCACCTGGAACGGCATCATCATCATGGCGATATATAAAAAGAACAGCCCCCTGTGAAACCGAAATCGATATCTGGCAAAGCCCCAGGCCGCCGGAATGCCGAACAGCGCCTGTCCCGCCAGAATCCCGCCTGTGATCTTCATGGAATTCCAGAACATCACAAAAAAATCTGGTGTATCAAAGATCAGCTCCACACAGGAACGGAACGTCGGCTGAAATGGGATCAAAGACCAGGCTGCAAACCCTTCCCCTCCCGCAAATACCGGTCTCAGATTTTCCGCAGCTTCCCCCTGCCCCATGAAAGCCCCCGTAAGCAAAAAAATAATCGGGTAGCAGCAGACAAAAGCCAGTACCCCAAGGAAAACCCGCAGAATCACATGTCCCTTTTTGAATCTCACTTTCCTTCCCACCTCTTCCAGAACAGACTCACCAGCGCAAGCAGCACGGCCCCGCTGAGCACCGCGCCTGCCGCCATCTTATCCACATCCAGGTTCCTGTACCAGTTATTGAACAAATGCTGCAGCATATAGATGCTCTCATCCGGATAATCCCCCGCCACCAGATACGCCTCCCGGAATACCTTAAAGGAATTGATCAGCGACAGCACCGTAATTGTAAAAAATGCAGAAAACAGGTTGGGGACCGTAATCCGAAAGAATATCACCCATTCCCCGGCCCCGTCGATCCGGGCCGCCTCGTGGATCTCCGCCGGAATCCCCTCCAGCGCGGCGATCCACAATATCACGCTGTACCCCAGATTTTTCCAGACATAGCTGAATACCAGGATCGCAAACGCATAGCCCGTATTCATCCAGTCCGTCCCCGGAATCCCGAACAGATGCAGCAGACCGTTCAAAAATCCCTGCCTGGCAAAGATACACTGCCAGAGCAGCACCACGGACGCCGCCGGAATGGCCATAGGGATCAGCAGTCCGCTCTTATACCACGTTCCCCCCTGGATCCCTTTCTGCAGGGGCACCGCCAGCATCAGCGAGCATACCACCAAGATCGGCACGCTGACTCCCATCATCCTGGCCGTATTCGCCGCCGCAAGGCAAAATGCCGGATTGCCCAGCACCTGCCGGAAGTTAGACAGCCCCGCAAATTCTCCAGTCATGGTTCTGACAAACGCCCTGCGGATCACATCCAGATACGGGAGCACATAAAACGCCAGTACCCCCGCCAGGCTGGGCAGGACGAAAGCCAGTCCCCATCGGTCCCTGCTCCGCCCTCCCCTTGCCGCAGATAAACGAAAATAATACAGCGAAACCATTTTCTTGATCTCCATTTCATACTTCATGATCATTTTTCTCACACACTTCCGAACTGCGCAAAAAGACAAATCATACTCGTGAGTATATTTTTTCATTTACTCACTCAAATACAGATTCACCTCTCTACATGCGTCCGCCGCCGCGCTCTCCGGATCTTTTCCTTTGAACAGGCAGGCTTCCGCCTGCTCCATCACCTTCTGCATCACCACCGCGTCGTCCTTCACCGGAGTATCCAGCCCATCCAAAAACGCGGTAAAATCCTTCAGCTCCGCAGGAGTCAGCTTATACATGTCCATCGTTTGATCCGGGGTATGTTTTCTGGATGTGCCTCCCACAGATTCTCCCTCTTCCGAAACATACCTGGATCCTGCAGCCAGCTCCCGGATGACCGGAAAATATGGGTAAGCCCCATCCCCATACGTCTCTCCGGACAAATAAAAGCGTAAAAACTGCTTTGCCGCATCCGGATTCTTTCCGCCGCTGCTGATCCCCAGCACACTGACCGCAATAAAATAATTTCCGTTCTCTCTGTTCAAATACTGATACGACAGACCTTTTTCCCTGCACAGGGGAAGGATCTTCATATAGTCCCAGAGCGCTTCAATCCTGGTAATCCCAGCCTGCGCTTCCCCAAAATAGAGATCAAGCTCCGGGCAGAAACCCACGCCGGGATACTGTTCGGCCCAATATGCCATCTTATCTCCCACCGGAAACAGATCCCGTTCCCCGTCTGAAAAACACAGGTCCGCGATCGTATCCAGATCACGGTAATAATCCGCGAGCTTTACCTCATTGATCGTTTCCCCCGCAATATCCGAGGTAATGAACAGCTCCAGCGCGGCTTCGGAAATATTTTTTGAAACCATAAACGGGATCCCGGTGCCTGCCTTTTTTCTCAGGACCTCCATCAGCTCCCTTCTGTTTTTTACGGCCACGGTGTCCGCATCGCCTAGAATGACCGGCACGCAAAATTCCAGCGGCATCTGGTAAATCCTTTCTCCGCCGTTATAAGCTGAAATAATATTGTAAAAATAATTTTCTTTGTCCGGCTCCACAAGGTCTGTCAGATCCTCCAGCATGCCCTTTTTTGCATAGCTGTCCGCAGGCAGCCCGTCCAGTATCAGTATATCCGGGCCTTCCCCGGCCATCAGCTCCGTATTCAGGGTCCGGATCGCGTCCTGCAGGGTCACACCGTTCCCACCGGTACATCCGATTTCAAATGTAACCTCCAGCTCCGGGTACTTTTCCTGAAATAGAGTGGCCGCCTGACGGATCGCGCTCTCCTTCAGGCTATAAATCCGCAGCTTCTCCTTTTGGACCTGCTTCTCCTCTTTTGGAGCTCCCCTTTCGAGCAGATACAGCTTCGACTGCTCCGATACCGGGCTGCTCACCGAAAGTAAGACCTGATCCTCCCCGTCCTTTACCGCAAAATGGTCCCGAATCCCGAGATCATGGATCAGGCCGTTTTCCTGATTCGGATTTATCAGTTCATCGTACAATTCTTCCCCGATCAGATAGCCGAACCTGTCCTGCGTCAGATCATAACGTCCGATTCCGGTTCCCTCTATATAAAGGAAATTCCCCTGACTGTCCAGCGAAATCTGTCCGCCTGCATGATCGGCCGCCCGCGCCAAAAATTCCGAAAGCTCCGGATCCTCCAGATATCTGCACTCCATGGTCTGCAGGTCGTAAATCTTTAGATGGAACTGCATTTCTTCCAGAACCAGGACTGCCAATGTATCTGCCGAGACATCCGCGGAAAAAATGGTTTCGCCTTCCTCCATGCGGACTGTTTTCTCTTCTGTCCCGCTGTCTGCGGAGAGTATCAGCTCCATACTGCTGTAAGCGAACGGAACTCCCTTTGCGGAATAATATTTTCCGATCACCTCATCCTCTAATTCCGGACTCGTGGCCGCATCCGCGGCCTCCCAGCTTCTTCCTCCGTCCCTGCTGTCCATGACTGCCGCATGTTCAAAATGCGCATCCCCGGTACTGATCCGCACCGCGCCGTCCGACAGATATTTTAATGAGGTGACCCGCACCGCGCTCTCCGGTTTTGGAAGCTCTGTCAGATTCCAGACATGTTCCCCTGACGGCGCATGATCCGAATCCCCGGAATTCTTTCCTTCCTGTATTTCCTTACCCTGCGCTCCGTCTCCTCCCCTTGGAGTGCAGGAGCACATGGCCACGGCAATACCCAGAAGAACCATAAATCCTGCATATCTGTTCCTTCCTTTCGGAAAAATCTTAGAAATCTTATGGAACATATCTGCGGCAGCGCGGTATATTCCTGATGTTTTTCTCGTCAAATTAATCTCTTCCTTTCTGAACCTCTGCCGGAACTTTTTCCGCCTGTACAGCCGGAAATATTTATGAATCAAACCGGATCACTTTATGGTATTCCGCATACGCCTTCAGCAGTGTTCCCAGCTTTTCCTCCGCCGGCTTATTCTCGTTGCCCTCCCAGTCGGTACTTCTCCAGATTCCTGTTGCGTAGATATTTTCATAAAAGTCCTTTCCCAGGACAAATACCTCCACCGAGGAAGCGTCATGCCCTTCGATCCGCCATTTTTGATACCTGACATCCGTATCTTCATCGTAGAAAGTTTCATTCTGCAGTACGTTGGGCAGCTTATTCCCCTTTGCGTCCAGCACCACCACCTTATAGCCTGCCAGCCCCGGGGTGATGGCCCGCGTGGTGATCTCGAAGGGCGTTTTTTCCACGGAGAACAGCCCTGCGCCGGTTCCGCCGGTCTCGTTCACCTCCACGACCTCCCTGTGGCTTTCGTCCACCTGGATGGGGATGCTGAGCTTCCATGGTCCTCTGTACCATTTTTCCATAGAAATTAGGGAATCGATCTGGGTGATCTCGATATCCAGTGTAAATTCATCCGGCAGGACTGCTTCCTGATCCACCTGTCTCCGATACCATGCCAGTTCACTTGCCACATCCATCCTCCACAAAAATTCATACGTATTTTCATTGACCATCAGGCCTTCTACGATGATCTGGCTGCTGTATTCATTTGCGTTTTCCCACGCTTCCTGGTCCATGAAGCTGTAATTCCTGCGCGCATATAAAAACATCGCCACAATTCCGTCGATCTTTTCCGTATCATTTTCATCCAGATAATAGAAGCTCTTTGGAAACGGCTCCTCACTCTTCAGCTTCATGGACAGATAAATAATCTCCGAATCCGCGTAAACCTCGGAAACGGACACGGCCAGCCCGCCGTTTGTGTCCGTATAATCCTGCATGTCCTCATCCGGATCAGCGCTGCCGTCTTCCTTTTCTGTCAGCGGTTTGGCATACTCCGACAGATTTTCATATCCCACCGCATCCTGGATCTGTTCAAATATGCTGCCTACGATGGGCAGTGCCCTCACCTGCGCCGGAAATACCGCATTGGCCAGCACGCACACCAGCAGGACAGCCGCCGCGCTGCAGGCCATCTTAAACAGGATGGGGCCTGCGCCGCGCTTCGGCTTCTTCTCAAAATCCTCTTGTACGGCTTCCTGACGCACCGTGCCGTCCAGGATCATCTTATATGCCTTCCCGGCGCTTCTGTACACCTGATCCGGGATCTCCGCGTCCTTCCGGAGCTGCGGCCGAAGCTGCCTCTCGATCCTTCTTCTCTTCCCAAATTCATTCCTCTGAAAATCAGACATTCTTTGATTTCTCCCTTTTTATGTATCGCATTCCCTGATCAGCTTGTCCCGTCCCCGTTTCAGCCGGATCCGCACCGTGCTTTCATTCATGTCCAGAATCTGGCTGATCTCCCGCGTATTAAAATTCTCCAGATAATAGAGCAGCAGGACCGTCCTGTACTTTTCGTCCAGCAGCCCCAGCATCTCGTTCCACTCACTGTTGCTGTACTCCCGCTCCACAAATGTCTCCTCCGGCAATGTTTCCATATGTATGATCCTCTTCTCTTTCCTCAGAAAATTCTTGCAGTGGTTAATCACAATCTTCATCATCCATGTTTTAAAATACTTCTCCTTCCGCAAAGTTGGCAGCTTTTCAAAGCATGTCAGAATCGTATCCTGAACAATGTCCGCCACATCATCCTCATTTTTCAGATATGTCCACGCAAGCTTGTACATGGTCTGCATCTGGGTATTCATCAGCTTTAAAAACGCATCCTTATCCCCATGCTTCGCACGCTTGATCAGGTTTTTTTCCATCCTTGGTACCTTCCCCTGTCCTCTTTTTCATTATTATATATGATAGACAACCCGGCGGCCAAAAGTGTTTCAAATTAATTCTATTTTTTTATGCGGCGGCGCAAAAAAAGAGCGCTGCCGCAAATGGCAGCACTCTTTCTTGCACTCATTCACTCAAATACAGATTCACTTCACTGCACACATCCTTTGCCGCGCTCTCCGGATCTTTCCCCCCGAACAGGCAGGCATCCGCCTGCTCCATCACCTTCCGCAGCACCAACGCGTCGTCCCTCACCGGACGGCTGCAGCCCTCGAAAAATGTGATCAGCTCCTGCAGCTCGTCAGGCGTGATCTTATAGAGGTTCATGACCTTCTCCGGGGTATACTTCCTTGAGATCTGCCCTATGAATTCCCCGTTTTCTGAAATGTACTTCTCACGATCCGTACTTTCCATCACACTCCGGATTATAGAAAAGTGTCCGAAATGCATGGTCTCCTGTGCTTCCCCTGACAGATAATATTCGAGAAATTGTCTGGCCGCTTCCGGATGTTTCCCAGTGCTGTTGATCCCGAGCACGGATTCTGCTACAAAGTAATTCCCATTTTCCCTGTTCAGGTACTGGTATGACAATCCTTTTTCTCTGCGTACGGCAAGGATCTGAATAAAATTTTCATATATGGATATTCTGCCGACCCCTGCCTGTGCCTCTCCGAAATATAATTCCAGGTCCGGAGAAAATCCTCCTGACGGATACAGTGTTTCCGCCCAATAGGTCATCTTGTGATACGCTTCCATTTCCTGCCGTTCGTCATCCGACATACTCTGGGAGGCAATCTTCTCCAGATCCTTATAAAAATCCGCCAGCTTCCCTTCGTCCACAGTCTCCCCAAGAATATCGGAGGTAATAAACAGGCTGCCTGCCGTTCCGGCCAGATTTTCCGGAGTGATGAACGGGATTCCGGCATCCTCCTTTTTTTCAAATACCTTCATCAGCTCATCCCGGTTTTCCGCGGCCAGGGTCTCCTCATCGCCCAGAAGCACCGGCACGCTGAATGCCGTCGGCAGCTTGAATATCTTTCCCCCGTCGTTGTAAGCGGAGATCATATTGTAAAAATATTTTTCCTTCGACGGTTCCACTATGTCCGTCACATCCTCCAGAAGCCCTTTCCCGGCATAGCTGTCTGCGGGAAGTCCGTCCAGTACCAGAAGATCCGGGCCTTCCCCGGCCATCAGCTCCGTATTCAGTGTCCGGATCGCGTCCGACAGGGTCACGCCGTCCTCCCCGGTGTATCCCGTCTCAAAGCTGACCTCCAGCTCCGGGTGCATCCCCTGGAACAGGGAAGCCGCCTGCCGGATCTCATATCCTCCGTATAAGCTGTAGATCCGCAGCGTTCCCTCCGAAGCAGTTTTTTCCTCCTCCCAAATGCCCTTTTCACACAGATAGAGTGTTGTCTGGCTGTTTGCCGGACTCAGCATGCGCAGAACCATTTTATCCTCCGCGCCGTTTACCGCGATGGACAGAAGAATCTTCTCATTCGGATTGACCAGGCCGTTTTTTTCCTCCGGGTTGAGCAGCCGGGCCATCTCTTCCGATTCCGCCAGATAACTGAACCGATCCTGATTCAGGTCATACCGCGCAATCTTAAGCTCTCCGGTTCCTCCCATCGTCAGATACAGGATCCCTCCCGAACTGTCCAGGGCAATGCCTCCCATAGACTGAGAGTTCAGATATTCGGAAAGTTCCCCGTTCTCCAGGGTTCTGCAGGACATAGAGCTGAGATCATAGACGTCCAGCCGGAGCTGTGAATTCTGGTCATAAACCAGAACTGCCAGGGTATTTCCCGCCATGGCCGCTTCGCTGATTGTTTCCTCTTCGTTCACACTGACGGATCTGGATTCCGTCCCGTCTCCCGCCGATATGGTCAGCTTCGTGCTGTCATAGATAAACAGGCTTCCATCGGCGGAATAATGATATCCGTAGTCGGATGCCAGGCTCGTGTCCGCATCCGCGTTCTCCCAGGTTCCTCCATTGTCCCGGCTGTCCCATACCGCCGGATTCTGTCCGTCCGCGTCTGAGGAATTGATCCGAAGGGTGCCGTCCGCCAGATAGTTCATGGAATTGATATAGACGGCTCCCTCCGGCTTTTGGATCTCTGTCTTCCGCCAGGAAGCGGTTCCTTCCCCTGCCGGGGATTGTCCGTCAGATGCGGCTTCGGTCTGTGTTCCGGTCTGCGTTCCGGCTTGTGCCGGGCTGTCCGCTTTTTCCGCGTCCCCGCCTCCCTTCGGAGAGCAGGAGCACAGCAGGATTGCCGTGGTCAGGAAACAGATGAATTTTGTCAGCTTTTGATTCATGTTGTGTCTACCTCCCTTGTTTTTCTATAAGATAGACAACCATGTATGGAAAAGTGTTTCAGAAATTTATTTTTGTGAATTATAAAATTCCATTGCTCTGTCTCCCAATTCATCCAACAATAAAATGCCGTTTCTTGCTCTGACAATACCGCTTAAAAGCGAAACTGCCTTTCAAAAAATACGCATAACTATTCAGAATGTCAGATACAAATTTCCCAATATCCGGCTCTGGCAGAGCCATGGCGGACTAAAATACCTTTTTCCTTGAGTTTTTTGATATTTGTCTCAATATTTCTTTTTGAAATTCCAATTCGCTCCGCTAATTCAGTTCCGCTCATCTGTACATTCTCCGACAGCAGATCAATAATACTCTTCTGCGTAGCATTCAATTCAACACCGATGCTTTTCCGGGCTTTCACCGATGTTTCACCGATGCTTTTCAAATTTTTCGCCGATGTTTTACCGATCTTCTGCCGATCTTCCATCGGTGATAAACTGCGAAACAGATTCACACGGAAGGTTCCTGTCATCTCAATAAACTGCGGTTCCGGCAGACTGTATTCCTTCGCCGCTTTTCGAATATTTCGAAGTCCGGTTCCCCAGGCTTCAATAAGTCCCATTTGGTTAAATACCTCTGCTACAATACGGTTTCGCTGCTTGGAACGACCGCTGATCGCTTCCTCCAGCGTCAGTCCATAGCACAATCCTCCGGGTGAAGTCACTTCCAGACGGTCATCATACAAGGCTACCTGCACACAGGAATTGTCCAAAAAGTTGCGATGACAATGGGCATTGATGATCATCTCACGAATCGCGTCTGGAGGTAATTCATGACCTTCCCTTCGAATCAGTCCTTCCACTTTTGCGCTCCTCCGAATATTGCGCAAAACAAAGGCATATGCTTCTTCAATCTGCCCATAAAGCGGGCCGTCGTATTCCTTCTTATCAATAAATTCTCCACGATCTGTACCTGCAAACACGGCACATTGGGTTCTGGAATAATAGAAATGTTTTCCGGTTAACAATGCAAATGCATTCGATGCCAGATAACCGTCTTCCGTTTTCTTAATCACATTCCAGTTCAATAGCTGTGCCCTCGTAACCTGCTGCAGTTTCTCAGCATTTCCCTTTCTCTGCTGCATTTCATTGCGATACCGATTCATATCACGACAAAGCTTTTTAATCGCATTTTCCTTGACTTCATAGCCAACACAAATCAGTTCATCCCAGGAAATCCGCGCTCCTTCCAATTCCAGTTCCTTAATCTTATCCGCATCCGCCTGTCTGGATGTACCGGCAACACGAATATAAGTACCGCCTTCCTTGCCTCTGGACTTCATATAATATGGTCTGTTTGCTCCAGGTGCTACGTAAACCACAACAATGGTTTTTCCCTCAATTGTCTGAAATGTAATATCCGGCACAATCTGGGGTGTACAGGAATCGGAAACTGCATTAGTGATACGATCCATAATTTTAAACACAGAGTCCATATCTACACCTGTCACTTCCCGCGTCACATCATTCACACCTACTATCAACTGACCTCCCTGCGTGTTTGCAAAAGCTATGATCGTCTTCATGTATTTCTCTGATTTATCAGGCAATGTCTCTTTAAATTCGACATTTTTGGATTCCCCATGAACAATCTCTTCCATCGTCATATCATCAGTCTCCTTTAGGTACTACTTCAATACTTTTTTTATGATACCATTCCCATCTATAATTGTCCACGCCCCAAAACGAATCTGTCCTATTTAAAATTGACTTACGGCAAGAAAGTGCCTGACGAATCTGACTGTCAATTTTTTCACTAAAAATAATAACATTTCGGTTCAAATTCGAATCTGCCAAAAAATTGACGTTCCTGCCAGGAATCTTGTTTTTCATTCTTTGAAATTTTAATATTATAATTGGGTTTTTTTCAATATTTTATTAGAACCCATATGTTTACCCATGAGATGAACGGCTATAAGCCGGGACAGACGGAGACGCTGGAAACCAAAAAGCACAAAAAAACGGAGGGCTTCCCACGCTCTCCGTTTTTTTAGATCCATCATGCTTTCATCTTATTTTCTACAGCTCCTCATTCCTTCACCGCCTCAAACGCCGCTTCCAGCGCCGCGATCAGATCCTCTGCCTTTTCAATCCCGATGGAAAGCCGGATCGTATTCGGCCGGATCCCCTGTTCCGCAAGCTCCTCCTCCGTGCTCTGGCTGTGAGTCGTCGTTGCCGGGTGGATCACCAGGGATTTCACGTCTGCTACATTTGCCAGAAGTGAGAAAATGGCAAGGTTGTCGATAAATTTCTGTGCCGTCTTTGCGTCCCCTTTGATCTCAAATGTAAAGATCGAGCCGCCCCCATTGGGAAGATATTTCTGATATAATCCGTGGCTGGGCTCACTTGCCAGCGACGGATGATGCACCGCCTCCACCTGGGGATGCTTCGCAAGGTACTCCACGATCTTTAATGCGTTGCTCACATGGCGCTCTACACGGAGCGACAGGGTTTCCAGTCCCTGAAGGAAAAGAAACGCGTGGAACGGGGAAAGTGTCGCGCCGGTATCCCGCAGGAGCACCGCGCGGATGTAGGTCACGAAGGCTGCCGCCCCCGCCGCGTCGGAGAAGGATACTCCATGATAGCTTGGATTCGGTTCCGAGATCCAGGGGTATCTGCCGGATGCCTTCCAGTCAAAATTGCCGCTGTCCACGATCACGCCGCCGATGGCTGTGCCATGGCCCCCGATAAATTTTGTCGCAGAATGGATCACAAGGTCTGCCCCATACTCGATCGGGCGGATCAGGTAGGGCGTCGCAAATGTGGAATCGACAACCAGCGGGATCTGATGCTTATGCGCCGTTTCAGCCAGCTTTTCCAGGTCAACCAGGTTAGAATTCGGATTTCCCAGTGTTTCCACAAAGATTGCTTTCGTATTCTCCTGGATCGCCGCCTCGAAGGCGCCTTCCTCCTCCGGGTCCACAAAGGTTGTGGTCACGCCGTTGGTCAGCGGAAGGGTGTGGGCCAGCAGATTGTAGGTTCCGCCATAGATCGTCTTAGATGCCACAATATGCTCCCCTGATTTCGCCAGCGCCTGAAATGTATAGCTGATCGCCGCCGCGCCGGATGCCGCCGCAAGAGCCGCCGCGCCGCCCTCCAGGGACGCGATGCGCTGTTCAAAAATATCCTGGGTGGGATTGGTCAGTCTTCCGTAAATATTTCCCGCATCACGGAGTCCGAAGCGGTCCGCCGCGTGCTGGGAATCATGGAATACGTAAGAAGTGGTCGCGTAGATGGGTACTGCCCTCGCGTCTGTGACCGGGTCCGCCTGCTCCTGCCCGATATGCAGCTGCCTTGTCTCAAATCCCCAGTTTTTCGAATCTTTTATATCTGCCATTTTTATTGTCCTCCTTGATCTATTTTCGTGTTACTATTAAAAATTTACAATCAGGTCTTTACGATCGTGCCTGGTGAATCTGACTGTCTATTTTTATGTGATTGTAAATAGTAACATTTCCGTAATCATTTTAGCATATCCGTTTTTATTTGTCTCGTACTTTATTACATTAATGTAACAAATTTCTCACGAAAACAGCGGTGTTGAATAATATCTGTCCCCGGAATCCGGCAGCAGCGTCACGATCACCTTGCCCTCATTCTCCGGCCGCTTTGCCAGTTCGATGGCTCCATGCAGCGCGGCGCCGGAAGAAATCCCGACCAGGATGCCCTCTTTTTTCGCAAGCAGCTTTGCCGCGGCAAAGGCATCTTCATTTTTAGCCCTGAACACCTCATCGTATACGGAAGTATTCAATACTTCCGGTATAAATCCCGCGCCGATCCCCTGGATCTTATGCGCCCCGGCTTTCCCTTCCGACAATACAGGGGAATCTGCCGGCTCCAGGGCCACAACTCTGATATCCGGATTTTTCTCCTTCAGGTACTCACCGACCCCTGTAACCGTACCGCCGGTTCCTACCCCTGCAATGAAAATATCCACCTTTCCGTCCGTATCCCTCCAGATCTCCGGCCCTGTCGCCGCTTTGTGGGCTGCAGGATTCGCCGGATTTATGAACTGCCCGGGAAGAAAGCTGCCCGAAATCTCTCCCGCAAGCTCCTCTGCCTTTTCAATGGCTCCTTTCATCCCTTTCGCGCCGTCCGTCAATACAAGCTCCGCGCCATACGCCTTTAAAATATTTCTCCGTTCTATGCTCATGGTCTCGGGCATGGTAAGGATCACCCGATAGCCCTTCGCAGCCCCGATTGCTACCAGGCCAATGCCTGTATTTCCTGATGTTGGCTCGATGATGACAGAACCTTTTTTCAACAGCCCTTTGTCCTCCGCGTCCTCCAGCATCGCCTTCGCGATCCTGTCCTTTACACTTCCCGCCGGATTCAGATATTCCAGCTTCACCAGGACTGTTGCCCTCAATCCAAGCTCCTTTTCCATATTCACGACCTCAACCAGCGGAGTATTGCCGATCAGTCCGAGTGTACCTTTGTAATAAGCTGCCATTTTACTCTCCTTTCCTGGTCCCGAAGGATTTTCTTATTTTTCCTCTATGGATCATTGAATGCATATTACTACTATTTACCTACTATGTCAATAGGTTTATATGTTTTTATTGAATTATTTTCCAATTGGCTCTATAATTTAGGAAAAGATTGGAGGTATATTTCTATGATCTCAACGAAAGCACGCTATGCGCTCCGGGTCATGGTCGATCTTGCACAGCACCGGGAAGAGGATTATATTCCGCTAAAGGAAATTGCGAAACGGCAGGAAATCTCCGAAAAATATCTGGAGATCATTTTAAAAATACTCGTAAAGGGAAATATTTTGAAGGGACTCCGCGGAAAGGGCGGCGGCTACAGGCTGACCCGCTCCCCCGGAGAATATACCGTGGGTGAGATCATAGAACTGACGGAAGGCCCTCTCGCCCCGGTTGCCTGCCTGATGCCGAACGCGGAAGCCTGTCCCCGGAGCGAAGGCTGTATTACTCTGCCACTATGGAAAAAGTACGATACGCTGGTTCATGATTTTTTTTATGGGATCACATTGGAGGATCTGATGGAAGGGCGTTTGTAGGGAAGCAGGTTACGAATGTCCGCCGTCCCATGCAAAAAGGCTGTACTAGCGCATATGTTGGTATTGAAAAAAGCGGAGAATCCTATACATTCTCCGCCTTCTTTTCTATTATCGTCTCAAAACTCTATCGATATCAATTCTTCTTTTTTCTTACATAAATTACGGTCATTACACCGAATGCCGCTGCCGCCAGAAGTACATACAGCATGATCGGCAAATTGTCGCCGGTCACAGGGCTGTTCGCCTGAGTACCGGAAATGTTCGGCGCGCTGCCGTTGCCGCCGTTGCCGCTTCCATTGCTGACTCCGCCGCTGCTTCCGTTTCCGCCATTGCTTCCACTTCCGCTTCCGCCGCTGCTTCCGTTTCCACTTCCGCCGCTGCTTCCACTTCCGCTTCCGCCGCTGCTTCCGTTTCCGCTTCCGCCATTGCTTCCACTTCCGCCATTACTTCCACTTCCGTTTCCGCCGTCATTTCCGCCGCCCCCTGCAGAATCGTCCTTCACATCCTTCCATCCTACAGCAATCGGTGAAAGTCCATTTACCTTGAAGCTGATCCCGCTATTCGTATTAGCCACTTCCGGATATTCCACATCTCCTGCCTTAAACCCATTCATATCCTCGGTAAACATATGAGCCGCCGTAAAGTGATGTGTCTCTCTGCCCGTACCGGACGGATAAGGCAGGGTGACTGACAGGCCGTCAGCCGGGAAATTATCCTTCGTCACCTTTTCCCAGCCTGCTCCATTGAGATTGACCAGAAGCTCCACATCATAGATTACCAGATCCGACTCTGCAATTGAACTGTCCTTCTCCTGGATCTTCAGTTTCATCTCCGTTTCGATCTTGCCCGGCGTATTCAAATGCTCCTGATTCAGGAAGGCATCCGGCACCTTGGAAATACCGCTCTCCACTTCGATCTTAAATTCATTTCCGTCCGCAGGCTCCTGGGGGATGTCCTGAACCGCGCTGATCCGCCCCATGATCTCCGGCAAAGCCCCGGGCATGGTATAATTTTCTTTTCCATTTCCCTCAAGGATCGCTTCATCCTGAGCGTTTTTCCAGGACAGGGCCACCTTCTGGCTGCCTTCTGCCGCTGTCTCATAGACACCGGACAATTTTTCTGCCGGACAGTCAAACAGGACAAGCTTCGCATCCTTTTCCAAAATGCCTTCCAGCTTCAATTCACCGAAAAGGGTCGCCTCCCGGTCCTTGATCTGATCCAGCCGGTCCGCCGCTTCCAGAGCACTCACATCCCATGCCAGCGCCTTTGGCGAAACCGTAAGCTGATAGGAACTGCTTACTTCCTCATAGTTCCCTACTGCCGAAGCCGTAGCCGTAATCACTGCGCTGCCTGCTTTCTGAATCTGGACCAGACCCGTCCTCGTATCAACCGATGCCACCGAAGGATCCGAACTGCTGTAGCTGACTGACGAACCTTCCGCTGCCCCTTTGGCTGTCATGGTAAAATCCGCATCTCCGTAAGTCACCGTCTTTGTTTTTACTGGAAATGCAAAATCCTTCTGCTCTTCCATGCCTGTCATAGACACAACGATCTTATCCTCAATCTTACCGGTATTGGGATTATATATCTCCAGAGTCATCCTCTCGCTGTTTGCCAGAAGACCTGTCACGATTCGGTTACTCTGATCCTCATACTGGTAAATTTTCACCGGTACCGTGTCTGCTGCCGGGTTAAAGGAATAGACCGAATTTCCTACATTAAAGTAAAGCACTCCTTTGGAACAGGAAAGTCTGGAAAAGCTCATAGAATACATGGGCCATCCATTTCCCACATTTTCGATATCAAGTTTTGCAACCTGTGTCTCATTTCCATTCGCGTCTCTTTTCATCAGTGACGCGCCGCTATATATCGTATTTGGCGCGCCAGCCACTATCTCACCCTTGAGATAATATGAATTTCCATTCACCGCATAAATCGCAGATTCCGTTATGGGCGCAGTCTTATGCCAGGAATTATCATAACTTGTGTCCGCACATGTAATGCTATTTGAATCCCAGTTATGCGCTTTACTCCTCATGGCACTATCGCTGAGCAGGAAATACTCATGCTTTACATAACCTGTCTCCCCTGTCTGGCTGGCGGCAGTTGCGTCATCATATGTAAGATCCGCATGATACCAGCTGCCGTTCAGTTTTACATAATTCCAAATATGATTCATAGACTGGCTCTTGCAATAATCCACCTCGATCCCTGCTTCTTTCAGCAGGGCGGCGTATGCAAGAGTATACCCCTGGCAGACTCCGATGCCATTTACCAGAGCTTCGTATGCATTTCTCTTTTCAATTCCCAGATTGTTGTTTGCATTCTGGTCATATACCATATGCTGCACCAGATAGTCATGCAGCGCGGTCGCCTTCTGCTCATCAGTCATATTATTTCCAATAACTTCGGAAAATACATTGTTGATCGCGGCTCTATATTCTGCGACGCTATTTTGATTATACTGCGAGTTATATGTGAATGTACACTTCTGAACGATCCCGTCAGGCGATGTATAATAAGTCCCATCCAGTACATAAAACAGATCCGGATTATCCTGCGCCACATCCGGCCAGATCTTCCCCCAGTCATTGCTATTAAGGTTATACGCAGATAAATCTACTTCTTGGTCCCAGTTGACCATTGCCGTTGTCATCGCATTCCACGCAGCTTCTATCTGTTGGTCCGTAGCCAGCGGCATGATCAATGTTGTAAAATATTCCAACAGTTCCTTCAACTGCTCCTCCGCTCCCGGGAACATCGCCTTCTGGCCGTCATCCAGACTCTCATAAGCATCGAAAGCCTTCTGGATCTGCTCATATGCCTCGTCCAGCTCCTTCTTCTCCAAAGCCTTCAGCTCCTCCAGCGACGGGAGTCCATTGAGAAGCTCCTTCACCGCGGCCGCTTCCGGGTCTGCGGGAAGCTTTGCCGGGTTCTCTGCATCTGTGTTTCCGCTTTCATCCGGGTTGTTTCCCGGCTGTACTTCTGAAGCCTGTCCTTTACAGGCAGACAGATCTTCTCTGCAAGCGGCGCAATCCGGTTCTTTCGTTTCAGCCGTACATAAATCTGTGCAGATACAATCTGTCTGTGCAGAAATGTCCTCTTCCGTGCCGGCCTCTGTCCCCGAAGAGCCTTCCTCTTCTGTTCCCGCCGCCGCGGTCACCCGCAAATGGTCCATCGTTCCGCCGATAAGACCAAAAATAAGAAAAAATACCAGTATTTTCTTAGCATTTTTCTTCCGATTGATCATTCATTTTTCTCCTTTATGCTTCTATATTTTATCGGATGAAATACGTCTGTTCCGCAGGGATATGTGGTATGGAATAGACCTTGGAGATACGTTACCGGGTAAAGCACACCCGTCCCGTAGGTCCATGTGTTATAGGATGCCCTATGTGAAAATGCTGTTCTGTTCCATCAAATCATCACAAACGGTTCCGACATTTCCTCCGCCGAAGCCCATTATACAGACAGATAACTGAAAGCACAAGATTTATCTGTCATTTTTTGTATGTAATGTTTTCCTGAAAAGGAAAAACATCGAAGGGTTGTTGCCACATAAGGAGATAATTTAAAAACATGATTCAAACCTGACCGACTCCCCCGTCTGTCCGGATTCCCTGACTGCGTCCATCAGCGCGAGCACTCTCCTCGTCTCTGGAATCTGCACAAGAAATTCTTCTTCCCCGAAGTATGCCCTTCTGTAATTCTCAAAAAATCCCTTATGCGTTGTATCTGCCAGCGGAATCGGCTCGGTGAGGATCTTTCCCTCCGGCGGAGGGCCGAAGGAGCGCGTGGGGCCTGCTGCCGTCATGGTTCTCTTGCCGCCCACATTTTTCAGGAGTCCGGCGGTGCGCACGATCTTTCCCTCCGGAGCAAATCCGTCCAGATAGGCGCTCCCCTGATTGCCTCCTATGAACCAGTGGCGTTCGAACCATTTGTCATGCATCTTGTCTGTAAGGAAATACGTTCCAAGCTCCACTTCCGCCGTAACATGATTGTCAAACCGCATCAAAATTTTGAAATAATCATCCACTTCAAAATTGATGACATTTCTGATATCTGCATAGACGCTGGTGAGCTTTGCCCCCGGCATCATCCACAAAATCTGATCCAGCAGATGCACGCCCCAGTCATACAGCATCCCGCCGCCTTCACTGATATGTACATGCCAGTCATGCATATTTCCGTTAAATCCATACAGGCTGCTCTTGATGGTGTACACCTCTCCCAGCGAGCCCTGGTCAAAAATCTCCTTTGCCGTGCGGAAATCCCGGTCCAGCCTGCGCTGATGGTGTACCGTAAATTTTACGCCGCACTCTTTTGTCACGCAGACCATATCATCCAGCTCTTCCAGGCTCATTGCGACGGGCTTCTCACAGATGATGTCCTTTCCTGCCCGTGCGGCCTGGAGCACCAGATCATGATGCTGGTTATTATTTGCCGCGATCAGTACCACCTGCACCTCCGGGTCCCGGAACAGTTCTTCATTTGAAGTATACCTTTTCAGTCCTTCTTTCACATCCTCTAGCTGTTTCGGATCCATATCGGCAATTCCGACTATGCGGAAGCCCTCCATCTCTGTCAGCATCTTCTCATGCTCATGCCCCATAAATCCATGACCAATCATCCCAATTCTGATCTCTTCCATATTTTAAGTCTCCTATACGATCAGCAGTCTTCTCTCATTTACATGATGCCCAAATTCCGGCATATATATCTTGCTCTCTTCATCCGGGTCCAGCGCGTCCTGCATGATCGGCGGCATATAGGATGAGGTAAAGCAGAATCCGAACTTCAGGTCATGGTAGCCCTGTCCGAGTCCTCCCGCCTTTTTCACTTTGATCACCGCCGGCTCCGTCACCGCCCAGTGCGTCTCCATGTCGGACTTCATTTCCTCAAAGGAAAAATCCTTTCCATGGATATGCCAAACGATCTCTTCTCTTTCAAACCGCTCTCCGTCTACAAAGAGCGTTCCGGGCCGTAACTGGCTTAGGAAAATCCCTCTGTAATAGGGAAGCCTGACCTTAAACTGGAATCCCGTAACCGCTCCGTCCTCTTTTACATTTCTAAAACCAACCGACTGAATTACTTCTTTTTCAAGCATAGCTTCACCTCCTAATCTCCCAGACAATCCTTCAGCAGAATATGATGTTTTCTCAGTGTCTGGCCTACCTCATATCCCGGATCATATTTGTCGCGTCCTTCATACTCACTCAGCAAATAGCCGTCCCATCCCTGCTGCTTCATGATCTCGATTACTTCTCTGTAGGGAATGGTGGTCTCTTCAAAGTCATCGCTCATATTGTTGAATTTTGCGTGACAGCAGTAAATGTAAGGAAGCAGCGGAATGATCTCTTCCGGTTTGCTGGCCACAAAGCCCGGCTGTCTGCGCTCCCCTTCCTGGTAAACATTTCGGAATACGCCGAAGTCGATATTGAGCCCAAAATACTTTGTTCCGGTTTTCTCTATAAATTCCACATAATCATGGACCAGCTTATTGCTCAGATTGGTCGGAGCGTGGATCTCCGGGCACATTTTTATGTTGCATTCCTCCGCTGTCGGGAGCGCCATCTGAATGATCTCACGCCAGTTTTTCACCGGTGAGAGGTCGCCTGAGATGACCGGCATCTTTGCCCTCATGACCGTAAAGCCAAGCCTGTGGGCCAAACGCAGATCCCGCTCCAGCATTTTACAGGATTCCTCTGTCGTCAGATCCCGGTCGCCCAGCACGTGGGAGTCGATCCAGTTTCCATACTCTACCGGCACGATCTCATATTTGTCCAGCAGCCGGAACCATTCCTCTACCCATTCATCCGACGGATACGGGTATCCCTCAATGTGTGTATTTGCCAGGATTTCCAGACCGTGGGCGCCCATGTCGTACATGTCCTCCAGACAGTCCTCCAGATTTTTGCTGATTCCAAATTCGGCCGAATAACTGTATAATGCAATCCCTCTTTTTGGTCCTTTTTTATCATACTGATACATTTAACCATCTCCTATCTTCATGAACTATTCCAGCGGCAGACCGCAGCCCCTTCTGATCTGCGGACAATCCGCTGTTATGCTGCTTCTGCTTACAATGCAATCTCATGTCCCTCTGCCGCTGCCTTGTAGATCGTATCCAGAATCTGGGTCACTACAAATGCCTGCTCCGGTTTTACGAGGGGTTCTTTGTCTTCGATGATCGCTTCCAGCCACTGCTTACACTCTTTGTCCGCCGGTGAGCCGCCGCCCTTTCCTTCGAAAAACGCAATTGCGCCGGTATCCGAGATATGCTCCTCGGTCAGGATTCCGCCTGTGGTTTCGTTGATCACCAGGTCATACGCCTTGCCGCTCATGCCTCCGACCATCTCCGCGCCGGCCTTTGTTCCGCACAGCGTTGTGGCTGCTTCTCGGGAATCCTTCACGTTCAATGCCCAGGCAGACTCCAGGAAGATGGTTGCGCCGTTTTCCATTTTCACATATCCGAACGCAGAATCCTCCACCTCATAGGTTTTTGTATCCCATGGCCCGAACATATTTCCCTCGGTGGCTTCCGGAAGGTGTCCCAATTTTTCAAATACAGACCCGGTCACTGTTTTGGGGCTGTAGTTGTCCATACACCACAATGTGATATCCAGCGCATGTGTTCCGATATCAATCAGCGGCCCGCCGCCCTGCTTGGACTTATCCGGAAATACTCCCCAGGTGGGAACTGCCCTTCTTCTCACTGCGTGGGCCTTTGCGAAATAAATATCTCCCAGCTTTCCTTCCTCGCAGATCCGTTTTAACGCCTGCGCGTCCGTACGGAACCGGTTCTGGTATCCGATGGTGAACTTCTTTCCGGACTTCTTCCATGCGTCCATCATCTTCTGCGCGTCCTCGGTGGTCGCCGCCATCGGCTTTTCACACATCACATGCTTTCCCGCTTCAAAAGCCGCCACCGTGATCGGGCAGTGCGCCACGTTGGGCGTACATACATGTACAACGTCGATTGACTCATCCTTCAGTAATTCCTGATAATCGGTGTAAACCTTTGCTCCCTCCGCTCCGTATTTTTCCGCAGCTTTCCGGGCGCGCTCCTCGATGATATCGCAGAATGCCGTGATCTCGCACTTGTCCGCCTGATTCGTCAGCGCCGGAAAATGTTTCTGATTTGCGATTCCTCCGCATCCCACTACTGCTACCTGCAATTTTCCGTTTTTCATTTTTTCCTCTCCTTTTTTATTTCTATTTTTTCCTATGATTTGCATACGATGAATCAATTTTCTCAGCGTATGAACTGCCATTCCTATTCTGCCATATTGCGGGCCGTAATTTTTTCTCTGATCTCATCTGCTTCTTTGTCCGTCATCTTCCAGAAGATCAGCGGAAGCAGACCTGCGATGATGAAGAAGATTCCGGGAACCAGATTGGCCGCCATGTTGATTCCGTGCTGTGCCGAAGCCGTAATATCCGCTCCCGCAGCATAGCCAAACGCCGCCATGAGCATGACTCCGATGGATCCGCCGAAGGCATTTCCCACCTTGGTCGCAAGTCCGTAAAATGCATACGCTACGCCGTCTGAGCGGACGCCTGTCTTTAAGTCCTGATAGTCAATGGAATCCGCAACCATGGACAATGTGGACGGGAAGCCGAATCCGGGAATCGTAAATAATACGTGTCCGAAGATCACCATGCCGATATTTTCAAAAGGCGTCATAAAGATGATCAGCAGGCCGATTCCTTTTCCAACCAGGCTGGCAACCAGTACGTTCCTCTTTCCGTGGGCGCCGAAGTGACGGATCAAAAACGGCGCAATTGCATTTCCGATGATGCTTCCGATGGAGGGCAGCGTCATGAGCAGCGCCATCAGCGTGAAGTTTCCGAGACAGTCTCTTACATAAAATGCCATGATTCCGATACGGCCCATATTTCCTGTCATCTGGAAGAGCATGGTCAGCACGATAATCATCAGATATTTATTTGAAAAGATAAGGCCCAGGTTCTTGACGATGGAAACCTTTTCCGCGCTTGTTTTCGGCATGATCACTTCTTTTGAGTTCTTAAATACGATAAAGAACATCGGCAGAGAGATCAGCGCAAAAAGAATTGCCGCAATCGTATAGCTCTTTCCGGAAATCGTTTCCGAACTTCCCGAGATCTTCACCAGGATGATGGAGGACGCAAAGTTGATCGTCATCATACCAACCTGCATTCCGATTCCCCTGATGGAATTTAACTTGTTGCGGTCGCGGTCCTGTGTAGTCATAACTCCCGCCATGGCTCCGTAAGGAATGTTGACCAGTGTATACAGCATTCCGGCTCCGATGTAGGTAAATGCCGC
The DNA here is from genome assembly GCF_056796775.1 of Schaedlerella sp. Lineage (NCBI taxonomy): Bacteria > Bacillati > Bacillota > Clostridia > Lachnospirales > Lachnospiraceae > Schaedlerella > Schaedlerella sp. The sequence goes on along the minus strand of NZ_JBQIKP010000026.1, from coordinate 34,329 downwards.
CCACACAATGCCGGCTGTCCCGTTTCCGAAAGGCGCTGTAAATGTTAAAACACTGAACAGTCCGAGGAACGGAGCGCCGAAAAGAATATACGGCCTGAAACGCCCCCATTTTGTATGGGTTCTTTCCGCGATTCCTCCCATCATCGGATCATTGACCGCATCCCAGATCTTTGCGGCCATCAAAATTGTTGAAACGGCCAGAGGCGCAAGTCCCACCACATCCATGTAGTACACTGTAAGGTAAGTCCCGACAAAGCTCCAGACCAACTGGCTGGCCAGATCCCCCAGCCCATAGCTGAAAATACTTTTCTTCGAAAGTCTTTCCATTGTTCCACTTCCTTTCCTTTTGTTTTTTGATATGGTAAGTATAAATCAGAAAACACGGATCTGCTTTCCGCGTGAAAGCCAGATTTCTCTCTATTTTTTGACATTTTTTTCCCGACAAAAAAATCAGGTTAAAAAAACGGCTCTCATTTTTTTAACCTGATTTTTATAGATTGTTAATATTCACTGATGTAGATCATTCTCATTTCATGGGGTTCCATCTCAACCTGGAAGCAGATCTTCCGGTCCTCGCTCCTTACGTGCCGGATATAGATTTTGGGGATGCAGATATTTTTCAGATATTGGATCTCTTCCTTCCCCAGCTCCTCCTGGTTGCTGAGGAGCTGCCACTCGTTCTGTATGCTCCCGCTACTGCTGTTGATCACCTCTTCCTTAATCATGTACTCTTTGTTATCATCCAATTCCTCAACGGTAAACTCGACCCGCTCTTTTTCTTCGCTCTGGAAGATCTTCGACAGGTTAAAATGTTCATTCTCTTTCTTCATATAATAATAGTAGCTGTATTCCCGATGGTTGAAGCACAGGCAGACGATCCTCTGTGTGGAATCCCTCGTCACGATATAATTATTGCCGATCTTCAAAACATGTCCCCCCAGCTTGTTTAAAAACTCGAACGCATAAAATGAAGGCTTTTTGATCCCGTCCTTCGTCAAAAGTCCCCCTCCGCCGTATATCAGCTTTCGGGAATCGTAAAAAATATCCACCGCGTCGGAACCATGCCAGAATCCGATCATATCCGCCGTTTTCCAGATGCTCAGAATAAATTTGATGATGTATGTCCCTCTTGCGCAGCTATCCTGCACAATATTCCGGTTGGACAGGCTGTTCGACCACTCTGATATGCACATTTGATAAGTCTGCCCTTCCTCTTCCAGTATCCCCCGGATTTTTTCTATAAACTGCCTTGCGTACAGATAGTCGCTGCCCGACTGAAATGTCCGTTCTCCCATCATCTGGTGGGTGGAATCCACAAAAATTTTTATGGTAAATATTTCCGGAAATATGCCCCTTGCCGAGAGCTCATGAACCGTCTCCCGAAACTGTTCTTCATCAATCCCTCCATGGGGATCAATCCCGGCAATCTTGCTGCTGCCCAGATTCGACTTTACAATCCTCCACCCCGCCTCATAGGCGTCCAGATATCTGTAGTCCTGGCTGTAATAAGGCTCCTTGTTCCAGGGAAATTCAAAAATCCACTGGCTGAGCACATGCTTATCATATCTGCGGACCAGATGCTTCATCAAATGCTCCAGAAGATTTTTCCATTCCTCAATCGTCTTTAGATTATACTGCATGTTCACCGAATAGAGCTCGTTGTCATGCCCGGCCATAATCACTCGGTTGCGTTTTCCAAGATCCAGGAAAAGCGGAATTTTATTCTGTACAAAAAAGTCAAAAATCCGGTCCAGCGATTCAAAGTTAAAATTCCTCCCTGAAAAGTCCGTGGAAATCATAAATTTTTCCGAAAACAGATTCCAGATCCGGATATACCGGATGCTTAAGACCTCTTTGAGAAACAAGATATGCTCCTGTATCGCCGCCTCGCATACCACAGAGGCTTCTCCGATATCGATGATCTTATTGGGATTCATCCACGGTATATATCCCCGCCGGACATTGATCGTAACCTCTTTGACCTCGGAATCCTGTATTCTTTTTTCAATCCGGTCATATAAGCTTTTTCGTACTTCTTCTACCTTTTCGATTTTCATTGCGACATTTTTCACAGATTCCTCTATCTGTTTTCTGTATTCGGAAGGGGTGATTCCATATTTTTTCTTAAAATATCGGTTCAATACGGAAGGGGTCGAGAATCCGCTGTCCATGGCGATGTTGGTAATGGATGCGTCCGTTCCCCGAAGCTCCAGCGCCGCGTTCTCAATTCTGACTTCATTCAGGTAATTGATAAAATTCTGTCCCGTTTTCTTCTTAAAATAACGGGAAAGATAGGTCTCCGACACCTGAAAATGCGCTGCCACATCCGTCAGGCTCAATGGTTCGCAGTAGTAATGATTGATATAATTCAGAATCCGGTCAATCTTTTCACTCATGCGCTCCTTCAAATAGATTTTCAGGCTGTCCTTGTCCATCCTGTAGTCTGCGGTCAGCTTGTGTATGATCTGAAAAAGAAGGCTTGCGATCTCGCTCAGATCCGCATATTCCATATTCAAATATCGAAGCAGCAGCGTTTCGATCAAGATCCGCAGATCCCTGTCGTCGCGGGATGTATATAATACGGAATTGCAGCAGAAAATAAAATACTCCTCCCGGATCAATTTTCGGAATGTCCGATACGGTATCAATATCCGAAATGCAATCGTATTGCGGGCGCTGCTGTACGCATGCGGCTGGTTCGAATTTATCACCGCGATGTCATCCTTTCCCAGCCGATAAGTCTCCCCTTCCTTTACAGCCGTTTCCCCCTCAACAATATACAGAATCTCTATGTCCTGGTGGAAATGTATATCCTCATCTGACAGATACAGCAATTCCATGCTGCAGTCCTGTATGTTCTCCTGTCTCATCTTTTACGTCCTTTCTCTGGTTTTTCGTATGAATCGCGCGGTAAACCTGCAGATCTAACCGAACAGTACGGTTTTTCTCTCTTTCCTCCGGCAACGTTGTGCATGGGTATCTAATTATTTTAACATAATTTTATGATAAGTCCTCTTTCAACTTTTTGCTTTTCATCAGACAATAATTTCTTAGCAATAATTTTCATATTTGAATGCATGAAAAAAAAGAAGTGCAATATTCGGCATGTGATTATTGCACTTCTTTTTTATCTTCATATTTAGTTGACACAGGTCTGGCCGGATACAGGCTCTATCAACCTTTCTTTCTCAAAGATCCACATCAGCAACTTCCCGTGGACCGCGGCCAGCAATGAACCTCCGGACAGCACACCCACACAGAATACCGGCGTCCACAGAAGCCCTGCTGCCAGGAAGAGTCCGGTTATGAACAAAAGGTAGATGGACTGAGGCAGATACTTGAACAGCAGCAGGATTCCATTGCGGTATGCCAATCTTGCCGTTGTCTCCATCCTCGCGGCAAGTGGAAACAGATAGACCACCAATACAATCCATAATCCTGACAGGACACAGACCAGCACTCTCATGCCGTCGGCAAAGTTTCCTTCCACATTTCTCCAGAACATATCGTCCAGCCAAAGTACCGATGCCGCAGCCAGAAGCGGGATCCAGAGCTTTAAGGACAGGCGCAGCTTACTCCTGAATACCGCAAGGAAGTCCCGGAATACATATCCTTCCTCCTCCTTCATGATCCTCACCGCCGTAACGTGAAGCGCGCAAAGCGCCGCGCCCCCTGTCACCAGCGGAAGGGAAAATAAAATCCACAGGATGTTCAATTTTATCAGGTTCACTGCCTTCTCTGCGATCCGAAATAATCTGTTCTCAAAATAGAATCCCCCTGCCATGTCTTTCCCTCCGATTTTTTTATCTGAGCACTCTACCTATCCCTTAATTCCCGTGGATGCGATGCCTTCTACATAATATTTCTGCAGGAAGATGAACATCAGCAGCATCGGAATCGCGGAGATTGTCAAGGATGCCATGATGGGCCCGTAATTGATCGGCTTCGATCCAAAGAAGGTCTGGATCGCCAGCTGTATGGTCCGCTTCTCTTCTCCCGTAACCACAAGCAAAGGCCACATGAAATCATTCCAGTGAGCAACAAAATCCAGAATAAAAATGGTGGCGTATACGGTTCCTGAGATCGGCATGACCACCTGGAAAAATGTCCTGACCGGGCCGCATCCGTCGATAGATGCCGCTTCTAAGAGCTCATCCGGAATATCCAGGAAAAACTGGCGGAACATATAGATACTGAAACATTTTGCCACAAACGGCACGATCAGAGACGCCCAGGAGTTGATCCAGCCCAGGTCAGCCATCTCCCTGTACATGGGGAGCATGATCGCTTCCGCCGGAAAGACCATCAGACTGATCACAAGTGTCAGTAAGAGGTTCTTCCCTTTGAACTCAAATTTTGCCAGCGCGTATCCGCAGATCGAATTTACGAGCAGATCCAGCAGGATGATCACCAGCACATAGAACAGGCTGTTTCCGATGAATTTCCACATATTGATCCTCTGGAAAACTTCCACGTAATTATTCAGGGATGCTTCTGTCGGAATAAATGTAGACAGAGAATTCAGCCCTTTAAAAATCTGCGCCTCCGGCTTCAGGGAGGAGGAGATCATCCAGATCAGCGGTGATACAAATATCAATGCGATTAAAGTATTTCCGATATAAAATGCGGCATTTCCAAATGTTTTTTTCTTCGTCATAGTATTCACTCCTCTCCGGCCTATTCGGCTTTAATGATCTTCTTCATTCCAAGTGACAGGCTGATCACGATGACAAAGAACACAGCCGCCACCGCGCAGGCATATCCGAAGTTCCGCTTCTGGAAGCCCTGCTCATAGATATAATATACCAGTGTCCTGGTAGAATTCTGCGGTCCGCCCTTGGTCATAACGTAAGGCTGCGTGAACAGCTTCATTGCCTGGATGACCGTGATCATAACGACGTACTGGATCACATTTTTCAGTCCCGGAAGCGTGACATAGAAAAAGCTCGCGATCTTTCCGGCTCCGTCTATGGAAGCCGCCTCGTACTGCTCTGCGGAGATTCCCTGGAGCCCGGCAAGGAAGATCATCATCTGATATCCGGCTCCCTGCCATGCGGACATGAATATGATCGAGTTCATCGCTGTCTTCGGATCGTTCAGGAATCCGCACGGCTCCAGTCCCAGATTGACCAGCAGCGCATTCAGAAGGCCGCTGTCCGGGCTGGAATTGTACATCACGGTCCAGAGGATCGCAACGACTACCATGGAGGTCACCTGCGGACTGAAATACGCCGCGCGGAAGATGGACACGCCCCTCCTCCGGGAAGAGATCAGGAGTGCCAGCGCTAACGCCAGAACCGTCTGAAAAGGAACAACCAAAATCGTAAAATAGAGTGTATTCTTCACCGCAATCCAGAAATCCTTGTCCTGAAACAGCTCTGCAAAGTTGTTGAATCCGCAGAAAACGATCCGGTCCGGACGCATAATGTTATAATCTGTGAACGCGTATCGAACCGTCTGTAAAGACGGATAGATCAAAAACGCCGCCAGCAGGACAACTGCCGGAAGGATAAATATGTAAGCCGCTTTTCTCTCACTGGCCTTATTGACTGTCTTTTGCATAGCCAATCCTCCTTTTCTTCGTCAATTATTTGCATAATATTTGTTGTAATCCTTGTCCATGGCCTCTGCCGCCGTGTCCAGCGCCTCCTGCGGATCTACTCCGGTAAAGATATTCAGCATTGCTTCCGCAAATTCCGCCGTAAGCACACTGTAGGAAGGGGTCCTCGGTCTTGGATGCCCGGTTTCCATAAGCTGTTCCTTGAAGATGGAACGGGGATATTCATTATATTCCTCAAGCACATCGTAACTTGAGACCCTTGTCGGCGGCTTGGAGATTGCCTGTGCGTAGGTGGTTACATTTTCCTCTGAAAATAAGAATCTCATCACTTCCTTTACCGCGTCCATATCCTGTACGTTCTTCGTGACCGATGCCGCCCAGTCGCCGGTAGGGGATGTGGGAATCCCGTCTCCGTCCGCCACCGGAAAATACGTTACTCCCCAGTTCAGATCCGGATAGTCCTTCTCCAGTGTCGCCACCTCCCAGGAACCTCCCAGCATGGTCGCTGCCTTACCGTTGTGAAATTCCTTCTGGATCGGGTCTATATTGGCATATCCGTCCTGTATCAGGCTGTTCAAAAACTTCGCCGCCTCTACGCCCTCAGCGCTGTTCAGATACCCCTGCGCCGAGCTTCCGTCCTCGTTGACAAAATCCGTTCCGTTAGAGATCCAGAACTGTTCCAGTACATAGGAAAGGCCTTCTCCCTTATCCATGATGATGTTCGTTCCCACGACACCGTCTTTTGTCAGTTTTTTCGCCGCGTCATAATATTCGGACCAGGTCCATGCGTCCTCCCTGCTCTCAGGCACGCTGATACCGGCTGCATCCAGCAGATCCTTGTTGTAGTACAGCGCCACAGAGCTCTCGGTGGCCCCCACTGCGTAGATCTTCCCGTCATAGGTATTCTGCTGCTTGGAGGAATCAAAAAAATCGGCCCACTCCTCCTCCGGGAAGAAATCATCCAGCGGAAGAGTCACCTCATTTGCCGCGTAGATCGATACATTCGGCCCGTCCACATACAGGATATCCGGCAGGTCGTTGGATGTGATCGCCGCGTTGACCTTATCCTCATAGGCGTATGAATCCGCCCGCACGATCGCCTCCCGGCGCAGCTCGATCTCGCCTTCATGGGCCTGGTTAAATTCCTCGATCTTGCTGATCCACCATTCCTCGATTGCCGGTTCGTCGCTGGGGCTCCATACGGTGATCACCGATTCCCCCTGTTCGTTTACGCGCTCCTTTGTCTTCCCGCATCCCGTGAAAGCACCTGATGCCATCACGGCCGCGAGCAAGGCTGCAATAACTCTTTTTCTCATCTGTCTCGCTCCTTTCTTCTCTTTCCCAGATGGGCTTCCGGTCACTGATCGGCCGCAGTCAGGCCTTAAGCCCAGATTGACCTCATGCAGAAAACCTCTGCCCTCTTGATACATTCAGGTGTATCTGTATGTAATATGAAACATCCGGCATCTGATGTGTCATAAAACAACTTGGTTCCTGCCGCCTCACCGTCGTTTACATAGATCTCGGCAGTACGGCGGTCTACGAATATTTCCAGCTTCTCTACCCTGTCTACATCTGCCGGAAACGTGACATGTTCGCTCTTCACTCCATAGGTCCTGAGCCGGAGCCCTTTCTCATCATAGATGAGAAGCATCTTGCCCCCGCCGTTTTCAGACAGGCAGATGGAAAATGAACAATCTCCGTCAAATTCCAGCTCTGCCTTGTAGGTATTGGGGGTAATGTCTTTCAGGCTGATCTCCTCCCCATGTCCCTGGTACAGCGTTCCCATCTTCAGAGCCTCTATCTCTTTTACCGGAGTCAGATACAGACGGTGATCCCGGATGTGCATTTCTCTGGGGATCGTCATGCTTCCGCAGACGCCGTTTTCCTCCTCCTGATGCTCTCCGTAGAAATCGGAGATCCAGCCGATACTGATCCTTCTGCCATCATGTTCGAAGCTCTGCATCGCATAGCAGTTTCCGCAGAAGTCAAACCATCCTCTGCTCTCCTCTGTAAAGATCCCTTCTTTAAAATCTCCCACATGATATCTGCTCATCTGGTATCTGCCGAAGGGGTCCTGATGGTGCATCAGTGCTCCGATCACCAGATATTTCCCGTCAAGCTCCATAAAATCCGGGCATTCTACACAGCGGATTCCGTCTTCCTCCTCGGTCAGCAGCGGGCCTGTATACTCCCAGCTTTCCATATCCTCTGATTCATATTTCAGGACTGCGGCTTTTCCCTCCAGGGCGCTGCCGAGCACCATCTGCCATCTGCCGTCCGCCCACGTCACCTTGGGGTCCCGGAAATCAGGGGATGCCCCTGCTGGTCTCTCCCCGATGACCAGCTCCTCTTTCGTAAAATGCAGCATATCACTGCTCTTCATCCTCCACTGCTGCTGCAGGATCTGCCCGCCTTCCGCGCGCGGCTCCCTGCTCCGGGTCAGATAGAAGACCACTTCATCTTCCATCACTACCGCAGAACCGGAAAAGGCGCCTCCATCCAGTTCTTCCGGATATTTCAGTATCTCTTCCTGGGGTTCTAAGGCAACCGGAAGGTGCGTCCAGTGGATCAGATCCCGGCTTGCCGCATGTCCCCAGTACATATGGGACCATTTCTGGCTATGGGGATTAAACTGATAGAACATGTGGTAATATCCCTGAAACCAGCACAGCCCATTGGGATCATTGATCCAGTTCTTCCAGGGTGTAAAATGATATGCCTCCCGGATCGGGGAATCGTACCAGTCCGACTCCTGCATCCTTATAAATCTGCCGTTCTCATCCTGTTCCAGATAGCAGACGCCTTCATCCAGGATATTCTCACATCCGCTCAGATAGCAGATCGAGACCTGGCATTCTTCACAAAGGATCTCATACTCCGTATTCTTCTCCACCGTGACCTGAATCCATTTATATGAGGCCTGTCCCGCAGGGATTTCCTGACATTCCCCATCATTGGAAATCACACGGACGCTTCCTCCTGCCTGTAAAGCCTTGGCAAATATCTCCAGCCTTGTATACTTTCCTGTATTCATCTGTCTCCTCCTTATTGATGTGAAACCGATTCCATTCCATTATATCCTTTTATATTTGCTCTATTTTTTGCATACTTGCTTTACTTTTTCTATATTTTATGGAACCCGTTCCATACACGTAATTGTAGTATTGATTGTATATTTTGTCAATCCTGTATTTCTGTTTTTCTCTTATGGCAGCAAAAAAGAGGATTTTGTCTTGTGCATTTTGTACAAAATCCTCTTATCTTATTTTTTACTTATCTATTTTCAACAAATCTGCATCGTATTTTTTTCGCAATTTTACCAAAGAATTTCCTCTATACCGTTCCCCCCCGCTGTATCTCTACATCCAAAATCAACCGGCTCGGTACATTTTTCCTCTGTTCCACCATATCCAGAAGGGCATTCACAGAAATCTCCGCCAATAATTCTACATTTTGCCTAATAGCTGTCAGCTCCGGATACACCATGCCGGAAGGCGCCATGGCGTCAAAACCTATGATGGAGAGGTCTTCCGGCACCCGGATCCCTTTTCTCTGCGCCACATTCAGACAGGCAAGCGCGGCCAGGTCTGAGCCGAAGATCCCGTCAACATCCGGATGAAGCCGAAAAATCTCCTCCGCCATCTTATAATGTGCTTCCCAGCTGAATATATTCCACCCCATCTCTTCCTGAAGCACGGCAACAACCCCGTTCTCTTCTAATATCTGTCTGAATGTCCTGTACCTGTCATTTGCCATAACGTTGGGGGATATTCCTGAGACAAGAAACACCTTCCTCCGGCGGGCCTCAAGCATGAGTTCCGCCGCCAGCTTCCCGCCTTTCGTGTGGTCACAGCCGATCAACGGGATTCGGGATCCCAGGTCACGGTCAATGGATACGATCGGTTTCGTCTGCTTCTGGTATTCTTCTACCTCAAGGCCGTGGGATGCCGTGATGATCCCGTCCACGATATTTCGCTCAAGCATATCCAGATATTCCTGCTCCCGTCTGCTGATTCCCACAGTATTACAGATCATCGTCTTATATCCCTGTTCATATAATTCCATCTCTATATGCTTGACAAGCGAAGAGAAGAACGGATGCTCCAAATCAGGCACGATCACGCCGACAATCCCCGTTTTATTGTGATACAGGTTCCTTGCCAGTTCATTAGGCGTATAATTCAGCTTCTTTGCCGCCTTCTCAATCTTCTTCCTTGTCTCCGGTGAAACGTACCCCGAACCATTCAGTGCCCTTGATACCGTCCCCACCCCTACGCCTGCTTCCTGCGCTACTTCTCTGATACTTGCCATTTTTGTTTCCTCAGTTTACTTTTCATTCATGATCTGTTTTCATCTGATATTTTTCGATGATGCAGGTATGTTTCCGTTCCCCCGGCGGTGCTTCTTTGCTGTAATTGATGCCGACCAATAATATATCCCCGCCATACTCCTGAATTGCCGAAGGATAATGCCGCTTCTTAATCTGCCGGATCGCACCTTCCGCAGTTTTATTCCATTTCAGCTCCACTACCAGAGCCGGCATCATGGAATCTTTTTTCGGAAGATATACAACATCTGCATATCCGCCGCCTGCCGGTAATTCTTCAAACAGGACATATTCATCCCCAAAGCTGAAATATGCCCGTTTGATCACGCTGCGCAATGCCTGTTCATTATTATAGTGAAGCGGTGATTCTTCCGAATGAATTTTCTCAATCTGCTTTGCCACGGCTTCCGCATTTTCATGAACCGTATCGTAAATAAGCTGTTCGCTTTCCCGAACTCTCCTGATCGTATCATCCCTTTTTACTTCACGGACAATTCTTGTAAATTCCATATGAATCTCTTCATTTGGAATACGAACTTTCCCTGTCCTTTCATCGTAGGCGAGATACCCAAGGTGGGTCAGGATTGTCAGCACGTCATCCCGGTTTCGAATTGTCACCAGATCATTTAAAAATCCCCTTGGTTCTGCCTTGACTTCTCCGCCGCCGATCAGTTCCGCTACGGTTTTAGAGAGACCATCAAAATCCATACTGATATATCCCATCAAACTCCCGGCCGCTGAGGTCTGTGTCCAGTAGGAATCGAAATCATCATTGCGGATGGCCTCCATCACAGAATTTGGATTATATATCGAACCGGTATCCCGGAACCAATATCCGTCATACCACCTCTTCATCTTCTCAAAATCACAATGGTATTCCTCACAGAGCCTTTTCACCTCTGTCTCTGTGAATCCCACATAACCGCCGAATTTTCTGGGTTTGATCACTGTAAATTCTTTAAAATCTGAAATTGCTGACTGCGAGCCGTCTTTTTTTATCGGGAGGATTCCTGTCATGTAAGCCGCCGCGAAGATCTGGTCCGTTGTGCCGCTGCTCTTAAATAATGTACGCAGGAAATCCAGATACGGCTTCTGGCTCTTCGGCGTCTCCCTGATCGGCGCATCCCATTCATCAATAATCATAATGAGTTTATTGCCTGTCAGTTCCGCCGTATGGAGCAGTGTTTCATCGAAGACATTTCCTACTTTTAAATCAGGATACGCTTCCAGAAGTTCCTCCGTCACACTGTTCTGGATGAACGGCACAATGCTGTCCGAGTCCGCCTTTCCCAGGACATTTGTCATATCCAGATAAATGACGTCGTATTGATTCAGATGCTGCCTGTATGTTTTGTTGAACTTCTCGTCCTGCGCAATGGCAAGGTCGTCAAACAGCGCCGAGGAATCGCAGGTCTTATCATAATACGCACATAACATCTTAGCCGCAAAGGATTTTCCAAACCGGCGCGGTCTGCTGACACAGGTCAGCAATCTCGGCGTCTCTATCGTTTCATTGATCAGGCTGATCAATCCGCTCTTATCCACATAGATGTCATTTCTGATTCTGGTAAATCCGCTGTTCCCCGGATTCAAATACATGCCCACGGCAAATCACCTCCCTCTCCCAGCCTGTCAGGTCAAAAACCTGGAGGCAATATCGGTTCTATTAAAAAGAATAGCACTGGGGTTCTTTCCCTGTCAATCCTTTTCCGACAGACCGTGATATTGTTACTATTTAAAGTCATTAGATATTACCAGACCATATGGCTGATCTGCTCCGTAACTTCTTTTAATTCTTTTTCCAGATCTGCCTGCGCCCGCAGATCATGAAGCTGCATGGCCAGGCGGATCTGCATATTCAGAGAGCATTGCTGATCCTTTAATAATGTAAACTTTGTCTTCCTGATATCCAGCGAAAGGGGTTCTATCTGATTATTTTCTATTTGATTATTTTCCATATGAAATTCTCCTTTTTCCTGTTTGTATTTATTCTAAGAGGGCTTGTTAAACTCAATTTAAACTCTCTGCTTCTAAATATGAAAAATATGTGAAATCCTCATATTCTTTAGATTCCGTTTAACTTTCTGTGTTACAATTTTTGCAAATAGATCCGTAATGATCAATGTTCAAAATGATATGGAGGACTTCCCATGCTGCAGATTTTAATTGTAGATGATGATAAGAATATACGCCGTTATCTGGCCGCTGTTTTAACCGAGGCCGGATACTCTGTTTCCTGTGCGTACTGCGCCCAGAAAGCGCTGGAGATTATGGAAAATGAAAAGATCGACCTGATCGTGCTGGACATCATGATGCCGGGCATGGATGGCTATGCCTTTGCAAAGCTTCTGCGGGACTGCGGCAGCGATATCCCGATCCTGATGCTCTCCGCAAAACAGCTTCCGGAGGATATCAAGGAGGGATTTCTGTCGGGGACGGACGATTATATGACCAAGCCTGTAAACGAAGCGGTCATGCTTCTTAGGATCAAGGCTTTGCTCAGAAGGGCGAAGATTATTTCCGACCGCAGGCTCACGATCGGCTCAACCGTACTGGACTATGATTCCATGACTGTAAAAAACAGCGAGGGCAGTCAGCTCCTCCCCCAGAAAGAATTTCAGCTTTTGTACAAGCTGCTGTCCTATCCGAACAAAATCTTTACCCGCATGCAGCTTATGGAGGATATCTGGGGGCCGGCCTCCGATTCCACGGACGCGACAGTCAGCGTCCACATCAACCGTCTCAGGAAACGTTTTGAAGACTGCAGGGATTTTTCCATTGTCACCATACGGGGGCTGGGCTATAAGGCGCAGGTAGAGGAGGATCTGGTATGAAAGAGCAGGGTAGAGGAGGCGCTGGTATGAAAGAACAGGCAGAGGAGGCGCTGATATGAAAGAGCAGGCAGGCGTCCGCGTCAAAATGACGTTGTTAACTACAGGTTTTGTTTTCATCTTGCTGGTTCTGACCATGTCTGCCAGCAATGCGATCATTATTTTCGCCATAAGACACGGCTGGATCAGCGCAGAACCAGGCGCACCTTTGAAGCCGTTTCTGTTCCAGAGCGGTATCATCAGTATCGTCATCGGCACGACCATTTCCTTTTTTATAAGCCATTTTCCCCTGCGTCCGCTTCATACGCTGATTGACGCGATACACGAGGTATCCGCGGGGAATTATGATGTAAAAATCCATCTGGAGCATCCGAAAGAATTTCAGAAGCTTTCCGAATGTTTCAACCAGATGACAGAAGAACTGGCCGGAATCGAGATGTTCCGTTCTGATTTTATCAACAATTTTTCTCATGAGTTCAAGACGCCCATCGTCTCCATCCTGGGCTTTGCCAAGCTGCTGAAGAGCCAGAAGCTGGATGCCTGCCAAAGCCGGGAATATCTGGACATTATCATTGAGGAATCCCGGCGTCTCTCCGAACTGTCCGCAACCGTGTTAAACCTTTCCAAGGTGGAAAGCCTGACCCTTCTGACGGACAAGACCGACTTTTCCTTGAGCGAACAGATCCGGGAAGCCATCCTGCTTCTGGAAAGCAAATGGTCAAAAAAGCAGATTGATTTTGATATTGATATGGAAGAGGTCATGATCCGGGCAAATGAACCGCTCTTAAAGCAGGTCTGGATGAACCTGCTGGACAATGCGGTCAAGTTTTCCCCGGAAAAGGGCTGTATTGCTGTTGCTCTGCATTTGGAAAATGGACATGCGGTTTTCACGGTGAAGGATCAGGGGGCGGGTATGGATGAAACGATACAGAAATATATTTTTGATAAGTTTTATCAGGGAGATACGTCTCACAATATGGAGGGAAACGGGCTTGGTCTGCCGCTTGTAAAGAGGATTTTAGAACTGCATAAGGGGGAGGTTGCTGTGAGAAGCAGGGCCGGGGAAGGGAGTGTTTTTGTTGTCAGGATTTTGGTGGATGGGAAGTAAAAAATCCCGGGGGAAGCTGACGGGGAATTAAGATTCCAGAGCCGTTTTCCCTGTCAGCATCGGAATTTTTTTGTAAAGGAAGTGCAAATACAGCCAGCAAAGCTGTCTGCCGAGGCTGGGAACCTGTTTTTAGATTCCCGGCCTACGGTTTTGTTTATACTATCCGTTCTGCATTCAGTTTTTTTACTTCGTCAAGTGGAAGTCCTGCGTATTCCGCAATTTTTTCAAGTGTCAATATCCCATCTGCCAACATTCTCCTTGCGGAATTAATCGCTCCCTCTTTCAATGTCTGATTCCTCATATCTTCCATAGCCCGGCACATAATTTCGATTCCCTCCTTGCTCTCTTTAAAAAATCTCACCCTGTCCGCCAATGTCCTATAGTACATATCCGCTGCATCTATACAGGAGAAGTCATGCATTAACTTCCCGATTGGCGTATCTCCACGGTAAGCGCCATTTACATACAGTATGTGCGAACCGTCCTCAAATCTTTCCCCAGTTCCTAAAAAGCATCGCTCAATCGGATAGAGCGGCAGCCCTTTTCCCATTACGTCATTCTCTGTGATAAAGATTACCCACGTTTCCGGCAGCTTGTCGAAGTCCTCGCCTTTCTTCAAAAGGTTTGCGTCCATCATGCTGCTGTTGTACCTTGCTCTTTTTCTCCCGGCTCCTTTGTCGGAGCGCTGTACTTCTACATTCAGTTTTGCCCCTGTGCTGTCCGTAGCCAGGATATCCAACCTCACTGAACGGTTCAGCAGGTTCTCCACAAATACCTGGGTGCGGACGTCCAGCACCTTTAAATCCGGTTTTTCCAGAACAATCTGCAATACCAGTTCTATGCTTGCCGTATCTCCCTCAAAACACTTTGTGAGGAAATCATCATCAAGCAGGCGAAAGCCTCTTAGCCTCTGTAAATCTTCCTGATGTTTCTGGTCTATCTGTTCCGTCACTGTCAACCTTCCCACCTGCTTTCCCTTTCGTTTTCGTATCTCCATACTACCATAAACCTCCTGAATTTACAAGCACATGGCTATTTGTGCAGTGTATTCATTACAATTTGTATGGGGGGTTCTTACTGTCCTACTGTTTGCCAGAAGCAGTATCTGGTATCTGAAAATGAAATTTTACCACTTTTCGTTTTCAAAAATTCAATCTTCAAAAATTAAAATTGTCTTTACAATTGCAGTCATACATTGTAAAATATTTGTAATCTACCGACCGGTCGATAGAAAGGAGGAATGCATGAACCATACGGAACGGAAAAATGAGATTATTGAGGCCTCCATCACGCTGTTTTGCGAGCGGGGGCTGGATCTGACATCCATGCAGGATATCGCCAATGCGGCTGGCATCTCCAAGGCAACCTTATATTTTTACTTTGACTCGAAAGCAGCGTTGATTCAGGAGGTACACCAGCATTGTTATCAGATGGATGTGGACGCCTGCAATTTTGGGATGGAACAGGAAAAGACGGCCATGGACAAGCTGTGCCGGAGATTTCGCAATATCATCAGCTATTCCATGAGCCACCCCAGGGAATCCATGATCGAACAGTTGTATACAGCCTCTCCGGTTTATTGCGGCATGCCCCTGCAGTGTAAAAAGGAATTTTACGCGGATATTGAAAAGATTGTACTGGAGGGCAAGGAGAACGGAGAATTTAAAGAAAGCCCAAGCTGGCTTCTGACAACCGCATATTATGGTTTCGCCTGCCAGATTTACCTGAAGTTGAAGGAAGAACCGTCGTTATGGAATGAGGATACGTTCAATGCCTGTACCAAGATGCTTCGTGGAATGTTTTTAAAGGCTTAAAACAGCCTTTCGACGACTGGCCCGCCGATGAAAATGTGCGGGCGTTGTTACTGTTCACACCCTTTGGGTGCTCCAGTAACAGTATCCAGCCCATTTTAAGTCGCCTTCGGCGGTCCTAAGCGCCAGCGACGCTTGTTTAGGACGGACCGGAACGGAGTGTAGACGGGCTGGATATTATGGCAAATGTTACTTTATTGGCCGGACGCCGTGCAGCAAGTGCACGGCACCGTGTGAACAGTAACCGAGCGTTTCATTAAGTAAAGTAGGAGGAAAGAAGATGTCATTTGAAAAATTATTTTCACCAATCAAACTCAGGGAACTGGAATTGAAAAACCGTGTAGTCATGAGCGCCATGGGAACGCATGAAAGCTCAGAGAGCGAGGACGGGAAAGGCGTAACGGATAAATTGATCGCGTACCACGTTGCCCGGGCAAAGGGAGGCTGCGGACTGAATACGGTGGAGGTGTCCTCCGTAGATGCGGCAAGCGCGCCGTCAGGATTTTTGTCCATCGCAGACGACAAGTATATCCCGGGATTTCGCAGGCTCAACGACGCAGTTCACGAGGCAGGCGGAAAGACCTGTCTGCAATTATGGCAGGGCGGTCTTGCCGTTGCAAGCGACCAGACGGTACAGATCCTTCTGCCCAACGATATGCCCCTGTCCGCGGAATATACGGTGCCGGCCATCACGGAGGAAAGGCTGTATTCCGTCATTGACGCCTTCAAAGCAGCGGCAGCAAGAGCGGTGGAAGCAGGCTTTGACTGTCTGGAATTTCACTGTGCGCACAATTATCTGCCCCATTCCATGCTGTCCGGCGGGTTAAATCACAGAACGGACGACTGGGGAGGCAGCTTTGAAAACAGAAAGCGGTTCCCGTTGGCATGTATCCGGGCGATCCGCGAAAAAATGCCAGAGGGGATGCCGCTCCTGATGCGGATCGACTGCCATGACGATATGCTGGATGGCGGCCTGACCGTGGATGATGTCATTGAATTTTGCCGGGACGCCAAAGAGGCCGGTGTGGACGTCCTCAATATTTCCAGAGGAAATATCGTGTCCGCGGCCACGGTTTACGAGGTGGCGCCTGTGGATATCCCGAAGGGATTCAATGTGGAGGACGCTGCCAGAATCCGCAGAGAGACCGGCATGATCACCATGCCCTGCGGCAGGATCAATACACCGGAGTTTGCGGAGCAGATTCTGGAGGACGGCAAAGCAGATCTGGTCGTTATGGCGCGGGCACAGCTTGCGGACCCGGACTTCTGCAATAAGGCGAAGGACGGACGGCTAGGTGAGATCAAGTATTGTATCGGCTGCAACCAGGGCTGTTATGATTACTTCGTTACCTCGCTGTCGAATCCGGAGGTTAAGCATATTACCTGCATGAGAAATCCGGCTCTGCTGGAAGAAAAGGCTGCGGCCTTAAAGCCAGGCAGAACATCCAAAAAAGTGCTCATCATAGGAGGCGGCATTGCCGGGATCGAAGCGGCGCTGGATCTGAAAAAGACGGGCAACGAGCCTGTGATCTATGAAAAGAGCGGAAGCCTTGGCGGGCAGTTTGTCCTTGCGGGCGTTGCGCCGGGAAAAAGGGATTTCAGTTATGCGGCTGAAAAAGCGGTGGCAAATGTAGCGGACCAGGGGATCGAGGTGCATCTGAATACGGAAGCAGGACCGGAACTGATTGAAGAAATGAAGCCGGATGCGGTCATCATCTCTGCCGGCTCCGTACCCATTGTTCCAGACATTGCAGGGAGTAACAGCGAGTCTGTGATCGAATCCCATGACCTGCTTTCCGGCAAAGAGATCCAGGGACAGAGCGCGGTCGTGATCGGCGGCGGACTGGTGGGCTTTGAGTGCGCCCAGTATCTGGCATCCAAAGGAATCACGGTGAACATTTTGGAGATGAAATCTGAGGTGCTTACAGAGCTGGGGCAGCTCCGTCAGATTACAGCCAACTTTGCACTCTCCGAGATGCCCATCACCGTCCACAAGGATACCACCTGCAAAGCAGTCGAGACAGGCAGAGTCGTGGCCCTTCAGGGAGAAAAAGAGGTTTCCTTCGAGGCGGACATTGTGGTAATGGCAGTGGGGACAAAATCCGCAGAGACAGCGGCTTTCCAGGATGCCTGCGAGAAGCTCGGCATTCCGGCTTATGTCATCGGGGATGCAAAAAAGGCTCCGGGCATGGCATTGGATGCCATCCATGACGCTTACCATGCAGTATTAGAGATCAATCAATGAAGGGAGATACATATGGCAAAATTATTCAGTGAATTTACAATTGGCTCTATGACCATGAAAAACAGGACTTTCATGGCACCCATGTCATTGGGATACGGGAATCCGGGCGGAGTTCCCGGCGAAGAACAGCAGGCATACTGGCTGGCCCGTGCCAAAGGCGGAGTCGGATGTATCATCACGGACGCGACGAGTGTAGATCCGAATACGCCTTACCTGGGCAACACGTTATGCTTCCGGGATGAGGAAAGCATCGCCGGATACAAAGCATTTACAGATAAGATCCATGCATACGGCGCAAAGATCATTCCCCAGATCACGCATCCGGGGCCGGAGAGCATTTCTTCCTTTTTCGGCGTTACGCCGGTGTCGTCCAGCGGATATAAAAATTCCATGTGGCAGGATACCCGCGCCCTGGAGGTTGAAGAACTCCCGCCCATCATCGAACAGTATGCCAACGCTTCCTTTCAGGCAAAACAGGCCGGTTTTGACGGGATCGAGCTGCACTGCGCGCATGGGTATATGCTGCTCGGGTCGTTCTTGTCCCCGCTGAGAAATACCCGTACCGACGAATATGGGGGAAGCCTGATGAACCGCGCCCGTCTTCTGCTGGAGGTCGTGGACGCGATCAAAGCAAAATGCGGAAAAGAATTTCCCATTATCCTCAGGATGTCAGGGAGCGAAAAGGTGCCCGGAGGAAATACGGTTGAGGATATGATGGAGCTGGTACCCGTACTGATTGAGCATGGAATCGATGCACTTGAGATCTCGGGCGGCTCCCAGTACGAGGTGCCGCACAAGATCATGCCGTCCCATGGGGAAGAAGCAGGCGCAAATGTGGAGGAGGCTGTCCGGATCAAATCCGTCAGCACGGTTCCCGTGATCCTGGTCGGAAAGATCAATACGCCGGAGCTTGCACAGTCACTGCTGGAAGAAGACAAGGCGGACGGGATCGTGCTGGGCAGGGTGCTGCTTGCAGATCCGGAATTTGTCAACAAGATCCGGGAAGGACGTACAGAGGAGATTGCTCCCTGTGCCGGATGTCTGGTAGGCTGCGTGGGTGAGCAGAATAAGCGCCGTCCGGCCTCCTGCGTGATCAA
Organism: Schaedlerella sp.; assembly: GCF_056796775.1. Taxonomy (NCBI): domain Bacteria; kingdom Bacillati; phylum Bacillota; class Clostridia; order Lachnospirales; family Lachnospiraceae; genus Schaedlerella; species Schaedlerella sp. Next base: position 15,347 of record NZ_JBQIKP010000026.1, on the reverse strand, counting down.
TCCGTTTTTGGGAAAAGAGACAAAACTGTCCGTCGTACCGGCAGAACCCCCGAAGAAAGTAGCGGTCATTGGCGGCGGCATCGGCGGAATGGCCGCGGCAAGGATGGCGGCTCTCAGGGGCGAGGATGTGACGCTGTATGAAAAAGAAGAAAAACTGGGAGGCCAGGTTTTGCTGGCAGCGATCCCGCCGCACAAATCGTCCCTGCTGAAATGGATACAATATCTGGAGAAGGAGCTTTTGCGTCTGCATGTGAACGTAGAGCGGGGGCATGCGGTGAGCGCAAAGGAGATTCTAAAGAGCGGCTTTGACGCAGTAATTCTTGCCAACGGATCCCACCCTGTGTCGTTGCAAGAAGGGGAAAATATCTGTACCGCGCATCAGATCCTGCAAGGCGAGACGGCAATTCCGGAAGGCAATGTGCTCATCGTCGGAGGCGGCATGGTGGGCCTGGAGACGGCCGAGTATCTGGATTCCGTAAAGAGCGGGGATCTGTCGCTTACTGTCATTGAGATGAAAAATACTATGGGCGAAGGCATGGCGCCCGGCAACCTGGTTCCGGCCATGGGAAGGCTGAAAAAGATCGGCGTGACCATGATGACGGAAACGAAGCTGAAATGTATATCGGGAGATACCGTGACATTGGAAGCTGCCGGCCAGGAAAAAGAGGTATCCGGGTTCACAAAGATCGTATTTGCTGTGGGTTCCAAGCCGGACACCGGACTGTATGAAGCGCTCAAAGACTGCGGGAAAGAAATTTACACAGTGGGTGATGCGAAGGAAGCAGGCCAGGCGCTGCAGGCGGTTGCAGATGGAACAGCGGCGGCCATGGCGCTGTAGTACGTGTGCTTCCGAAAACAAAGAACCGTAGGCAATTTAAAATAATGGACTGAGTTACAGGACACACCTGGTCAGGGCGTGTCCTGTAACATTTAATGAGAAATTAAGCAGAGAAGATTTTGATGCCATTCCATTTATAAATGCCTTTCTGTTTCAGCAGGCTGAACTCCCTGAGATACAGAAATTGATTTCCATTAATGGTAAGGAAGGCGCATATATACGACAATACAAAATAATGGGAGAACTGATCAGCCATCTAACCAATTCTCCCATAGAATTGAATCTCTATAATTTTGCAATATACTTTCCCCTGTCAGCATCCGGGATTTTCATCGCCGTCATTGCCTGTTCCGCTGTCCACTTCATGGTATCCATCAGATTTTTTATTGTTTCAAGCAATGTCTCCTGCTTCGTTTCCTGCCTTGTTTCACGTTCCTGCTTTTCGAAATCTTCCTTCATCAATTCTCTCAATGCGTCACACATAATTTTATCGCACCTCCTGATCGCTTCATAAATTTCCCTGTTCGCAGATACACTAACCTGCAGAACCGCGTCTATGTTATTTCTGTCACCTGGCTCGGTCATCTTTCCTGCCTTTTCAACAAATGCCCGGACATCCTCTTCCTGTACATGTTTCGACAGGACACGCAGTGTACGGTGTGTTTCTTTCTCCAGTTGTTTTGTCACTACAATCTGTGTATCAAACAGTGCCTGCTTCCCGCTTATATAGTATATTCCCGGATATCGCTCCTCAATCTCCAGACCCATTTTTTTCATTGTTTTAAACATTTCTCTCGGGCAGCTTTCCCGGAAAATTGAAATTGTCAATTCATCGGCGGGGATCTGGTCTACGCTTTCTCCCAATCCTTTATACAGGCACGCATAGCCAACCGTTTTATAATAATCATCAATGGTAAGCGCGTCATCCGGATTTTTGTATTCCACTACATTAAACTTTTTAAATATATGCCCAAGTTCGTTTTCTATCCGGACATCCGATAGTTTCTTGATGATCAGCAGATCCATCCGGACAGGCTCTTTGCTCAGATTATACTCCCTCTGAAATTCAAGATCACCCTTGTTCGATAAAAATTCCAGCTCTGCCGCTCCATAAAAACCCGGATGCCAACTGATATTCAATACCTCAAGATTGTCCGGCATCTGCTCTCCCCCCTTATCCTGCCATCTACTTTTCCTGCTGTTTGATCATCTTCTTTACTATAATTTTGCAATATACTTTCCTCTGTCAGCATCCGGGATTTTCATCGCCGTCATTGCCTGTTCCGCTGTCCACTTCATGGTATCCATCAGATTTTTTATTGTTTCAAGCAATGTCTCCTGCTTCGTTTCCTGCCTTGTTTCACGTTCCTGCTTTTCGAAATCTTCCTTCATCAATTCTCTCAATGCGTCACACATAATTTTATCGCACCTCCTGATCGCTTCATAAATTTCCCTGTTCGCAGATACACTAACCTGCAGAACCGCGTCTATGTTATTTCTGTCACCTGGCTCGGTCATCTTTCCTGCCTTTTCAACAAATGCCCGGACATCCTCTTCCTGTACATGTTTCGACAGGACACGCAGTGTACGGTGTGTTTCTTTCTCCAGTTGTTTTGTCACTACAATCTATGTATCAAACAGTGCCTGCTTCCCGCTTATATAGTATATTCCCGGATATCGCTCCTCAATCTCCAGACCCATCTTTTTCATTGTTTTAAACATTTCTCTCGGGCAGCTTTCCCGGAAAATAGAAATTGTCAATTCATCGGCGGGGATCTGGTCTACGCTCTCCCCCAATCCTTTATACAGGCACGCATAGCCAACCGTTTTATAATAATCGTCAATGGTAAGCGCGTCATCCGGATTTTTGTATTCCACTACATTAAACTTTTTAAATATATGCCCAAGTTCGTTTTCTATCCGAGCATCCGATAGCTTCTTGATGATCAGCAGATCCATCCGGACAGGCTCTTTGCTCAGATTATACTCCCTCTGAAATTCAAGATCGCCCTTGTTCGATAAAAATTCCAGCCCTGCCGCTCCATAAAAACCCGGATGCCAACTGATATTCAGTACTTCAAGATTATCCGACATCTGCTCTCACCCCTTATCCTATTTTCCTTCTTATATTCTTATACTAGCATCAGACACGATAATTCGCAAGTCATAATCTGTATATGTGCGCGGTTGCGGTTACTGTTCAGATGTCTATTATGTTGGGGTCAACTTTTGATTCGTGTCCACGACTATGGGTATATTATACAACTTGTCTGAACGCGAAATAAAGTCAAAAAATCATTTAACGCTGGAAAACTGAAAAATGCCTTTGCTGAATGGATTGATAGAGGTTTAAATTGTTTTAAAATTCTTTTCCCGCACGATATTCAGTTGTCAATTTTTAGGTAGAATCTCATTCATTGAGATTCCGAGAAGTTATTATCTGTCATATTTACGCAGAACCTTTTCCTGAAATACAGACACCAGCCCGTCCTGGCTTTCCATCATATAGCCGTAGAGCTTCTTCCGGTAGGATTCGATCAACGCCTGATATTCCTTCCTGTCGATCAGATTGTGAAGGCAGTCCGGATCGTGTTTGATATCATAAAATTCTTCCGGCGTACGGTATAAAAAGAACTCAACCCGCTTGTGGATCTCCTCATCCGTTTCCCCCGCTGCTTTCATGGCGTTGAACGTCAGGCCCGCCGTAGACTCGTTCAAAAATGGTTCCCCATTTCCCGCCCATGCATTGTATATATACGAATACTCCGTGCCCTGCACACAGCGCATCGGGAAATGCCGTTCACGTCCGGTTACTGCATTTCTTGCGGTTTTATAGAACATGGTATAAATCGTATCATACTGGTGCTGCAGGCCCCCTGACAAAATCCCTCTCAAAGATGTTCCGTCAGCGCCTTCGATCGGGTTGATCCCCAGATAATCCAGTACCGTAGGGGTGTAATCAATGGATGAAATCAAAGCGCCGGTCCGGCTGCCGGCGGGTATCTGTCCCGGCAGCCGGAAAATAAACGGGCTTTTTGTGCTGTTTACATAACAGTTCGTCTTTGCAAAGGGCAGCGCCGCGCCGTTATCGGACAAAAACATCACCAGCGTGTCATCCCTGAATCCTTCGTCCTCCAGTGCGCAGAGTATCTGTCCCACCGCTTCATCCCCGCGGTGGACGGAGGAATAGTAATCTGCGATCTCGGTGTGAACATCCTCCAGATCCGGCAGGAATCCGGGTACGTCCACCTCCTCCGGCTCATAATACCGGCTGGATTTTACGTATTTTCCACGATAATATTCCCCCTGTTCCATGGACGGGTCAAAATCCACATTTTTTCCTGATTTGGAGAGATATGAGGGGGTCTCAAATACGGAACCTGCAAAGGGGCGGTGCGGGTCATGTGAATTTGCCATTAAGAAAAACGGTTTGCCCTGCCCTCTCGCCTCACGCAGAAAATCCCGCGTGTGCTCATACATTTTCTCCGGATCGCGCCCCCAGTTTTCCTCCGGATTCAAGGTCTTGACCACAAAATCCCATGCAAATTTTTCTCTTGGCTGCAGATGGTCCACTTTTCCGATAATTCCATTATAATACCCATAGTCCCGCAGTCTCTCTGTCAGTGTTTCGACGCAGTAATCAATCTCCTCAAATCCTCTCGCACCATTTTTGTGGGGATATCTTCCTGTCAGCAGCACGGAACGCGACGGCTGGCAGACGCCTACTGCCACGTAGGAATTTTCGCACAGCATCCCTTCTGCGGCCAGACGGTCGATATTCGGCGTGATATCCGAAACCTCGCAGCCCATACAGCCCATGGAATTATAATTCATGTCATCCACCGTGATCAAAAGTACGTTCATCCTGTTCATTTTCTTTCCGCCCCCTTTCTATTCCGCGGATGTATTGCCCAGCAGTTGTTCCAGCCGCACCGGGTCCTCCGCCTTTTCCTGCCGTTCTGTCAAAAGCTTACGCATCTCCTGCTTTTTCGCATTGTACTCCGGAAGCACTGCCAGGTTTTTCAGTTCATAGGGATCTGCTTCCAAATCGTAGAGTTCATCCAATGTATCCTCGGTTGCCGCATATTTCCTCCGCCGTATACACAGCTTTTCCGCCGGGGTCCAGCTTCTTCTAGTGGTTCAGAATGTATAGCTTCTTAGTGACCGGCATCTCTTCCATCTCACGTCCGCATTTTGCAAACCGCTTCACAAGCTCTGCTTTTCCCATTACTGTACTGTACCACGATTGGGGGATTCTTCTATGCATATCTCTATTTTCCCTGTAAAATGCCATTTTCGTACAATTCATGCGGTGCGATATCCTGTCCGTTCATCCATTCAATACCCGTACCACCAGGAAGAAGGCGCACTGTCTGAAAATAAGCTTCATTTCCCAATTCCCCGAACCAGCTTCCCATAATATAAGGACGTACATCGAATAACTTTATCTCTCCTGTCTCATAGGTTAGAAGAAGACTGAATGGTTTTACCGGTTTCACTTCTGTAATTTTCGGCTGAAGCATGTCTTATTCCCCTTTGGCCAGCAATATGCGGCATATGATGTTTACCTGTATTTTCCTTATACATACGAACAATAATTCCGTAAAACATACTTAACACTGGCATGACAAATCCTCCTGTACCTATGCGATAAAACAATATTTTTTTCATTATGCTCATAAGCAGCAATTCAGTCAACGCACCTTATTCTTGATTTGCAAGTTATGTGACTTCATCACCGAATAAATCATTTTTTCACTGTATAATGAATGAAAAACTATAAGGAGTTTTACTCATGGCAAAGAGAAAAGCAGTCGTCAGCATCCAGGAATGTGTAGCCTGCGGATGCTGCATAAAGGTTTGTCCTAGAAGTGCGATCACGATTTTAAAAGGCATCCATGCCAGCATCGACAGGGAATTATGTGTGGGATGCGGAAAATGTGCAAAAGAATGTCCCGCAAGCATTATTTCATTGGAGGTGACGGAAAGATGAAAGAAAAGAAGAAATGGTATGATTATCTTTGGATAGTTTCTCTTACTTACCTGATCCTGGGATTTTTCAATATCCTTTTTGCATGGCTGGGACTCCTCTGCTTTTTTATACCGCTTTTCATAGCGATTATAAATGGCAGCAAAGCCTACTGCAACAAATACTGCGGCAGAGGGCAACTGTTTTCCCTTGTAGGCGGAAGGTTCGGATTGTCCCGGAAAAAGGATATTCCAAAATGGATGAAGTCAGCATATTTCCGGTATGGATTTTTAATCTTTTTCTTTGTGATGTTTTTCCTCATGCTGTGGAACACCTGGCTGGTATTCGCCGGCGTAAAAAATCTCAGCACTGCAGTAACACTGCTGTGGACGTTCAAGCTTCCCTGGCACTGGGCTTACCACGGCACGCTGTTTTCTGACGGAACCGCACAGTTTGCTTTCGGCTTCTACAGCGTGATGCTTACCTCCACCGTGCTGGGATTCCTTACCATGGTGTTATTCAAACCCCGCTCCTGGTGCGTGTACTGCCCTATGGGAACCATGACGCAGCTTATTTGCAGAGCAAAAAACGGGGCGGCGCTGCAAAAATGATCATCTTGCCCCTGGTGTCAGCCATAGAAATCTTGAAAAGGATATCGGAGATTGATGAAAATCGTTTTTCTCTTAGTACAATAGATCTGCCGCCGGGCATATTATTTGCAGTATATGATTCCGAAACAGGCGCGCCGGAATATATTCTTGATTATTACGGATATGGTTTTAATGGAATTGGTTCTCTGGAAGAATACTTTGCATATGATCCGGATGAGTACTATGCATCGCTGCAAATGGGATTGCCTGCATTATATTATTCAGGAAGAGAAAATCCTCCGCATTCCGAAATTTGGGTCCTTTATTTTTTGAAAATGGTGGAATTGTATTCTAAAAAAGTGTATGAGTTATCGAAAGCCTCAGAAACGGATGTATTAGAAGGAAGCTTGCCGCGAATGTTTTTTTGATTCCCGTTATTGTCAAAACAAGAGTTCGCTCCTATCAGTTAAGTGATTTTTCAAGAACCAATGAAAAAAAGATTTTAAAAAGGTTGTCTGACTTCGATTTCCTTTTTCATCCGCAGAAGTACTTCGAAGCTGCACTCGCGCACATCAGACATATACTATGAAAAAAGGGGCGAACGCCAAACTAACCTCCGCCCTTCGCCCCCCCCTTTCATCCAACAACCGGAAACACAATCCGTACTTCAAACCCTTTCCCCCATTCCGAATTGGCATCCAGAGACAGGTTCAGCTCTTTGGCCATCTCTTTGGCGAGATACAGCCCCATGCCGGTGGCTTTTTTTCTTCCTTCACCGGAATCGCCGGTAAATCCCTTTTCGAAAATATAGGGCAGGTCGCAGCTTCGAACTCCCATACCGTTGTCCCGGATACTCAGCACATGGCAGTCATTTTCCATAAAAAATCTGAAGATAAGCTCCGGCTCTTTGCCGCAATATTTTATGGAATTACTGATCACCTGCCGCAGGAGAAAACGCAGCCCTCTCCGGTCGGAGCAGACCGTCTGCTCCGTCATGTCCGCCTGTATCTGAAACTGCTTTTCCTCCAGCAGCGGTTTATAATCCTCCAGAACCTCCTCCACACATCCCCTGACAGAAATATGTTCGAACAGGTAGTCCTTCCTTGATCCTTTCAGACGCGCGTAAAATAGCATCTGGTCCACGGACTCCTGCAGGCGGTTCTGGATATAGTCCAGCTTGCAGCTAACATTTTCGGACAATTCCTCTCTGCGGTTGTCCAGAAGCAGCGTCAGCAGGGAAAGCGGCGTTTTGGCTTCATGCGCCCAGGCTTCCACGTATTCTTCGTAATCATTCATCTGCTCCAGGAGCCCGATATAAGCATTCTGCTTGTCACGCAGGCACCTGCCCAGCAGGCGGACAGCCTCCCCCTGGGCCGGAACCAGAACCCCCAGCAGCCGTTCCTCATGGTACTCATCGGGATTCGCCAGAAAATCCAAAAATACCTGCTCTCTTTTTTCTTCCAGATGAACCAGTACAAAGCATATTGCGGAAAACATCAAAAGCACTGCCAGCAGGAGAAGAGCCGACATCGCATAAAATGCATCCAGATCCGCAATCCACAGCAGAACGGTGAAAAACGCGTCAACCCCAAACAGGAGCAGAAGCCAGGGCAAATACCGCAGAATTTTTTGAAATTTACGCTTCATGAGGCTCCTCCTCCGTAAAACGATATCCCAGCCCGCGCACCAAAACAATCTGTCGGCGCATCCTCAATCCCGCCAGTGTCTTTTTCAGCCGTGTCAGATTCACCTGGAGGGCATTTTCATCGATAAATTCCGTTGTCCCCCAGATTGCCATGCACAGCTCTTCCTTCGAAACGGCCTCCTCCCCATGGAGCAGAAACATTTCCAGAATTTTCCCCTGGTTTCTTGGAAGGACTACGGAGCTGTTATGGATATACAGCGTATAGGTCTGACGGTCCAGAAGGCATTCCGGGCCTTCCAGCAGATTTTGCCGTCCCTCATAGCGTTTCAATACATTTGACACACGGGCCAGCAGCCGTTCTTTCCTGCATGGTTTTATCAAATATTCGTCGGCGCCCAGATTCAGCGCGTGAAGCTCGTCCTGCAGCTGATCGCGGGACGTCAGTACAAGAACCGGGATGCTGCTTTTTTGCTTGATTTCCCGGCAGATCTGGAAACCGCTGCTCACAGGCAGGTTCAGATCCAACAGCACCAGATCCGGCGAAAGCTTCAAAAGCTGCTTTGCAGCATCCCCAAATTCACTGATCTCTTCCACCTCATAGTCCGCTTTTTGCAGAATGCCGGATAACTCTTCCCGCATAAAAAGTTCATCTTCTACAATTGCAATCCGCTTCATAGATCTGTCCTCCCTAACCAATTTACGCCGCATATGGTTCTGCCCGGGTCATTCTTCCCGCTCCAGCTCCGTCAATGTCAGCAGATAACGGTCGCTTGATTTTTTCACCGCGGCAACATAAATATATTCTAACACACACAGCCCTGAAATCATAACTATAGAAAGCATGATCATCTGTAAAAAATGTTCCTTTGCATCCGGTGATAAAAGTCCGGTAAGCAATGCGCGTACTCCAAACACACTGCTGCATGCGGCGGCCACGGTGGGGATTCCAAAATACCAGTTGATCTGTTTTCTGGCGGATCTGCATAAGGTCTTATACGAAGCCCCCAGACGGATCAATGTCCGGTAACGGCGGTTTACATTCTGCTGGCCCATCAGGAACTGTACGCCGATGACCGTATTTGCAATGATCAGAAATATAACCGCAAGGTAGATCGTAATATAGCTGGCGGACACCATATAAAACATCTGCCGTCCCATATTCTGCAGGTAGCTCTCATACTGCAGACCTGTTTTGTCCAGCTCCCTGTTCATATCCGATATGGCGGACATAAGGCTTGCCTTTTGGATCGTTTTTTCATCCAAGACACCGTCGAGATAAATTTCACACTCTCCCTGAGTATAGTATTCAAACATTTCATCCGGAACGATCAGCGCGAAAGCCAATGTAATCGAACGGTCCGTCACCACGTCCGTTGTCTGCACCGGGCCTGTCAGATAGAGTGCATCCCCATCCAGCAAGGCTTCCGGCTTTGTTTCCAGAATACGGTTCAGCATCTGCCGCATTTCCTCCGAGCTGAATCCGCTGTCCATATACACAGCCGCTTCCTCTGCATCCAGCTTCAGTTCCGGCATGTCTGCCGCGGCCAAAAGCCGGTTATAGCCGCTCAGGGAAATCAGATATGGGGTGTAGTATTTCATATTATTCAAAAGCCGGCCGCTGATTTCGGCAGGCTGCATTCCATCCAGTTCCTCCATCAGCCGATCCATTTTTAATACATCTTCTCTATCTTCCCCGGTCCGGCTTTGAACCATTCCGATCTTTATTTCAAATAAATCTGAAAACCGGGAATCCAGTCCATGATCCAAAAGCTGCTGTCTGATTGCCGCAGCCTCCTCACTGCTTTCCACATACGCAAAGGTATAATCCAATACATGGGGTTCCGATTTTCCGTAAAAACCCGCAATGGCCACGCCCGAGCCAAAGCAGCACATGGCAGCCAGAATCAGCAGGGAGCAGACCGCAAGCGTACCGGATTGGTAAATCACCGTCTCCTCAACCTGCCGAAAATGAAAGACATGAAGCTGCCGGTCACGTTTTCCGGCTTTCACCAACAGGCCGATCGGAAAACGAAGTCCCCAGAAAAGCGCCATGGTTCCCACCAGCCCGAACATCACAGCGGCTGTCATCTGCCGGACATATATCCACGCTTCCCCTCTGGTCACGCTGGTATAGGCAATGATCAGGCAAATGATCCCGGCTATGAGAGAGGCCCCATAGACAGGCGCGGGAAGCTGCTTCTTTTCCCCCTTCGGCATTTCTGCCAGCAGGGAATCTATTTCCTGCCTGCTGATCTTTCCGCTGAGAATCAAAAATGCGGCGAATTTGATCAGGAGGAATCCCCCTGCCGTCCAGAACATTGCCTCAAGCGAAAAGGAAACCTGATGCCCCACAATGCTGATTCCGACCAGGCGTGCCGTGATCAGGCTGATCAGTTCTGACAGCATGAGTGAAACCGGCAGCCCGACGGCCAGTAAAATCAGACTGTTCCGAAGATCCTCGGCCAACAGCATGGTAAATAATTTGCTTCGTCGCATCCCCAGGATCAGATAGACGCCGAACTCGTGCTTGCGCCGTTCCATCTGAAACCTGCTGGCATAATAGATAAGAAAGAACAGGATCACCAGGGCCATTCCATAAAATACCGGGATCATGGACATCAGTTTATTGACCGCGTCACTCTCCATTTTGGATAAAAAAATCATCACATCCTGACGGGGCAATGCCAGAATAATATAAAATACAATGATTGCTGCCAGCATAGAACCAAAAAACAAGCCGTTTTCTTTCCGGTTCCTTTTGCTGTTGCGTGAGACCAGTTTAGAGAACATTTGCACTGCCACCTCCCAACTGCGCCATCATCATCAGTATCCTCTCATAGAATAACGGCCTTGTTTCATCCGGGATATCCCGACGCAGCTCATGAAAAAGCACTCCGTCCTGGATAAACAGTATCCGGCTGCAGTAACTTGCCGCGTTGGAATCATGTGTCACCATGAGGATTGTAGCATGTTCATCCTGGTTCAATCCGGCCAGTTTCTCCATCAGCGCCTTTGCATTTTTCGAATCTAAGGCTCCGGTGGGCTCGTCCGCAAGAATAATGCCGGGATTCAGGATCAGCGCCCTGGCAGCTGCGATCCTCTGTTTTTGTCCCCCTGACATCTGTACGGGAAATTTATCCAGAACGTCTGTCACTTCCAGATACGATGCCAGTTTTTCGAGCCGTGTCCTGCTCTCCTGCTCCGGCACGCCGTGAAGGGACAGCGGAAGCAGAATATTTTCACGCCCGGTCAGGTTATCCAGCAGTTCAAAATTCTGGAATAAATATCCGATCTCCCTGCCCCGGTAGTCTGCCAGCTCCGCCCCGCTAAGGCTTAAAACCTGCCTGCCCTTCATCATGATGCTGCCGCTGCCCGGCCGGGTCACGGCTGCAATGCAGTTCAGCAGCGTAGATTTTCCCGACCCGCTGCAGCCCATAATCCCCAGAAATTCCCCGGGCATTACCTGAAATGTAATACCGTCCAGCGCCTTTGTCTGGTTCGGATTTTTGCCGTAATATTTTTTCAGAGATTCAATTTCGAGAATTGGTTCCATCTTTTTTGCCTCCCTTTTTGATCATGTATTTATGATACCACAGGGCGGCTCCTGGTAACACTTACATCTGATGAAAGGGTTGGGAGATCAAAGTTACTGAGAGCACCCGTTTAGATGTGAACAATAACAGATGTGGAATTTAGCAGCGGTACAGGGAAAGGATCTGAAATTAAATATCAGATGGTCGTAGACGGTACTGCTGCGGTTTCGGATGGAGTGACGGCATATTGGGCGCCCGCTGGGTTATACTAGTACAGCATTGCGTAATTAACGGTGAATTCTGCACCTGCTATTTCTGCCAGTTCTGCGTTGTCGTCAATCAACGATGCCACCGCATCGCCTCTTTCCTCCGCCTTGTCCTGACAAAAGTATCAGGCACATGATTCACCATTATATACGCAATGCTGTACTAGATATCTGATATTTTGAAATGAATGTCATGAAATCGGCATTAGCCGACCTCCCCTCTTTTAACGCAGCTGCATTTTTTTGTAAGCCGCAGTAGCCGTCGGATTCATCAAAGCTCCAGCTGCCTCATTTCCTGATTCGCTGTTTCGTACAGATAGACCTTGTTCGACAAGACTTCTGACGGATCGAAGGCTTTGTTCATCTGCTTGATCCGCATCAGTATACTTCGCGGCTGGATTGTGCCTTTTTTATGAAGTCTGGCTTCGCTGGTGCCCGTAAAAGCGATATAATAATCGTCTCCGAAAAGCTCTGCTATGCGCTTCATTACTCCGGGATAAAACATGGCAATTGCGCCGTTTATCTGCGCTGTCGTTGTCACGGTCGGCACTGCATTCGGTGAAAGAGAAGTGATATCACTGTTCAACGCCATAAACGCGCCTCTGTGATAAGGTGGATTTACGATGTCCATTGCATTTAAGTATATACGCGGCGGCGCCATGATGTATGTATTGCTCATCGCGCTCTCCCACACTTCTTCTTCATCGATCCCCCATGCCTGCATTGAGGCTTTCGGGACCTTAACAGACAATACATCATGTGTTTTTCCGTCATTTTCATCACTTGCAAGAATATAGAGCACCAGCACCATATCGCCGATGCGTCTGAAAATATGGTTTTTCAGTTCATATCGGTGGTCATTGAAATTCAGCGGGCGGATAAAAAGCTTGTCTTTCAACAAGTCATACTCATTTTTTTCGATCAGATCTATAATTCCCAGTTCCATAAATTTTCTGCTGGAATCAATGGAAGAAAGAATCTGTTCCCACACAGCCTCCCAACTGTCTTTTTCATACTTCTGATACAACTGCCCGCAGTCAAATCTGCACATCTGTTCTCTCTGGCCCTTATATTGGTACAGGATGATATAATCGCCAATCAGCACATCCGACTCCGTTTTGTGATACTTGATGTTTGTTTCACGTATAATAGAAAGTTCCTTCGCATCCGTCGATGTGGCTCCATCCTCAATGAAGACCATTTTGTTATAACCCAATTCCTGTTTCTTTTCTTCAAGCTTTTTTTGCAGTTCGCTGATAAACTCCTTATATGCCATTTTCATACCTCCGTTTATTATTTATTCTATCATTTCCATTCCAATCAATATCCAAACTCTCAGAAAGTCCATTTGCTTAATTTACTTCTGTCTCTGTAAAACCAACATACTCCTCCATCTGTCTGGGACTGGCCATTGTATGCTCTCGGAAATTATTTAAAGCTGACTGTGTGCCATACTTCTTAATTGGCAAAATCCCCGTAATATATACAAGCTTTAAAAACGCCCCTGATGGTGTCCCTTTAATAAACCTCTTAATTCCTCATTGTTTATCATTCATCTATCCGACAAATCATTGAGGGATTGGATTACTTGTCTTTGTAAATTGACAAGTTCCATTACCACCTTTCTTACTTAAACTATATTCTTTTACTTAGTATACCCTAAAAAGCAGATTCTCTCAATATACTATTTTTTCAGCAATTAAAATTCCCTTGCTTGTAAAATGAACATTTTTACTGTTTTTCCATCTTTTTTCTGTTCCCTGGTAAATGCATGTCTAAAGGCTTCTGGATTTATAATAATCTCATTCTTAGCTGGACTTTCGGAGTTAGTATATACCATCCGAATATACTGAATCTTCTACATTTTCATATTTGACAGTACTTTTATTTTTTCTTGATCTGCGATAGGAAGAAGGGGTTGATTCATAATATTTACGGAACTGAGAAATAAAAAAATGGTGTTGTATATTGTTTGTGTATTGCTTTGTGCTTTGATGATATTTCCTCTGTTATGGGGAGTGACGTCTTCTTTCCGGACAGATGATGAGTTGTTCAAATATCTGATGCCTTTGTCATGGAAGACGTTTGTTCCGCAGAACATCACATTCGATGCGTATATCCGGATTTTTCAGGAGTTCTCTTTTGGAAAAGCAATTGGAAATACGGTGATCGTAACTTCACTTACGATCATATTGGGGCTGATCATAAATAGTATGGCCGGTTTCGCCTTTGCCTGTTTTGATTTTCCGCTGAAAAAAGTATTATATGCCGTGATCTTAATGACATTTATGATACCGTTTGAGGCGATCGCGCTTCCGCTTTCCGTACCTGTTACAATATCAGCCGCGCTGATGATCTTTATCTCACAGTGGAATTCTTATCTGTGGCCTCTGATCATCGGGATGTCAAAGGATATGCAGGTGATCCAGACAGCGCTGGGATCGTTCCAGCAGGAGAGAGGAACGTTGTGGTCATACCTTTATGCGGCGACAGCGATATCGGCTGTCATTCCGCTTGTGATATTCCTGCCCCTGCAGAAATATTATGTGGAGGGAATTACCAGCAGCGGCGTAAAGGGTTAGTGTAAATAAAGAGAATAGGAGGAGGATAAAAATGCCGACACCCCATAACAGAGCGAAAAAAGAGGAAATTGCAAAGAAGGTTTTGATGCCGGGAGATCCGCTTCACGCAAAGATCATTGCGCAGAGCGTGTGGAGTGAATCCAGTTATGCGCGTACACAGAATGGATATGAAGTCGACATCTTGTTTCCAGATCCGGGATTAAATAAGGAAATATTGCAAACGGCGGCATATATTGATATTCCGGTAAAAGCGGAGGCTGGTTGGAAGACATGGATACATATGCTGTGATTGACGCGACGATTGCTGAGAATTTTGAAGTTGAGATGTCCGAAGGAACCATTGGAACCTCAATTCTCGCAAAATTGAGATGATCTTTCCCTGAGGACACGCAGATATTATAGAATATCAGAGTACTCTGTCAAAGAAGGGAGGATTGGCTTTGGACAGTTCAATGATCATAGAAATCATAGGTTATATTGGATCTGCTTTGATAGTGGCTTCTATGTTAATGACTTCTGTAATAAAATTAAGAGTGGTCAATACGGTCGGAGCGTGTTTTTTTGTAGTATACGCGCTGCTCATTCATTCATATCCAACCGCGTTAATGAATGCCTGCCTGGCAATCATTAACATCCATAAGATTATTCATTTGCCGGGGAATGAGCAGAACTTTACGGAAGATTCCCCGCTCCTGCTTACAAGGGATTCAAAGAATGTGGCATCAGTATGCACGCGCAAGACTGTGTCCCAAGAAAAATAGCGGAGTAAAAGACGGTAACCAGATTCATTACATAGGAACGGCAGAGAGAGTTTACATACATATACCTGAATCCGTGAACCTAACCTAAAAATAAAATGAAATCGGTAAATAAGAAATATGAGGCACTCTTTGTACCAATTTCATGCCAATAAAATATTGTTTT